>JAEDMD010000229.1 GCA_016303195.1 Oscillospiraceae bacterium
GGCTGACGATACATCAGACAGCAATATAGCAGATACGGAAATAAAAACTACAACAAAGAAATCGACCGATACATCTTCCAAAATCGGAATGCAGGAAGGCTCTGCTCCTGCCGATGATGCGAATATTGTGATTGGCGGTGATTCCTCGGCTGATTCAGCAAAACCGTCTGAAACGAAATCGACAACGACGGCAAAACCGCAGACTACTTCTGATGCGGATTCAGCAGTGGATAACGGCAATGTCATGACCGATGACGGACTGGACTGGTCGCCGCTTGTGCCTGTAAACTGACCTGAAACCATAGAATTGAGGAATGACAATGAAAGAAACCTACACAGCTCCCGTTATGGAGATCATCGAGTTTGATACGGAAGATGTTATCACCACATCGCCTGTAGGCAATGGCGGTACTATGCCTGATGACGGACTTGATTGGTCACCGTTGACTCCTGTGAATTAAGCTGTTTCCCCATAGAAAGGATAGAATATGAAACTGAATCCGAAATTTCTGACACACGAAACCAAAGGCGAACATATCACCGTTTCCACAACAGGCACGAAATTCAACGGACTGATTCGGAGTAATCCGACTGCAGCATTTATCGTAGAATCGCTGAAAAACGATACAACGGAAAGCGAAATCGTGGACAAGATGTTTGAAAAATATGATGTTGACCGTAATACCGCTGAAAAGGACGTTGCCAATATCATCGGCAAACTCCGTTCCATTGGTGCTGTGATTGATGACTAAGACAGCAAAAGATCTCATCTATCTGCTGACCTGTGCCGTGAACAGCATCACGCCTGACACTGAAAAAGTGCAGGCTATGGACTTGGAACAGCTCTATCGGCTTGCAAAGGCACATACACTGAGGGCGGCGGTGTTCATCGCTCTGCGGTCGGCAGGGGTGCTGGACAGTAACTTCCATCAGGCATATAACAAGGCTGTACGTAAGAACGTCATGCTTGATGTAGAGCGAACGGCGATATTTGAGGAATTCGAGCGCAAGGGCATCTGGTATATGCCGCTAAAAGGCTCGATCCTGAAAGAATTGTACCCTGAAAACGGTATGCGTGAAATGGCGGACAATGATGTTCTTTATGACAGCACAAGGCAGACAGAGGTCAAGAAGATCATGCTTTCAATGGGCTATTCTGCGGAGAGTGTCGGCAAAACGCACCATGATGTGTATATGAAACCGCCAGTGCTGAATTTTGAGCTGCACACGAAGTTGTTCGGGGCTTCAAGTGATTTTTATGACTATTACGAAAATCCGAAACGGCTCATGATACCCGATGAGAGCAGCAAATACGGCTTTCATTTCTCCGACGAGGACTTTTATGTGTATATGCTTGCCCATGAATACAAGCATTTTTCAGGCGGCGGCACGGGGCTTCGGTCTTTGCTTGACTGCTATGTATTTCTGCAACATAAGGGCGATACGCTTAATTGGGAATATATTCATGAGCAGACGAAACAGCTCGATATAGCTGACTTTGAGCGTGAACAGCGTGAGCTTGCGGAGAAGGTCTTTTCCTCGGTGACATTCCCTGAACTGGCGGAACATGAACAGGAATTGCTTGACTACTATCTGACCTCCTGCACCTACGGTACAACAACGAGGGCGGGTGAAAATATGGTCAAAAAGCTCTATTCCAAATCAAAGAGCAAAACAAAGCTCGAATACATCTGGAGAAGAATTTTTCCTGACCTGAATCACATGAAAACATGGTTTCCATTTTTCTACAAGCACAAGCTGTTGCTCCCTATCGGCTATATCTGGCGTATTATTCGTGCGCCATTTATCAGGAAAGAACGAATCAAAGCTGAGTTAAAGGCGCTTAATAAATATGATAACAAGAAATTATAAGATAGCGAACAAGGTGGTCGAGGTTACGTCAATTCACGCTGAGGTACACAAATACTGCGCCGACTATCTGACGGACGATCAGGCTGACTACTCCGTTACCACAACACAAGCAGATATTGACTTTGAGAGAGAAAAGTCTGCCCGTGAGGACGAGATCGAGGGTATCCCGATACGGCACTTCTCGGACAGCTACCTTGAAGAACTGGCAGTTTACCGCAAGATAGCGGAACAGATGATAAGCTATGACACGATACTGTTTCACGGCTCTGTTGTGGCTGTGGACGATGTGGGCTATCTGTTTACGGCAAAGTCGGGTACTGGAAAATCCACGCATACAAGACTGTGGCGTGAGTATTTCGGTGATTGGGCTGTTATGGTCAATGATGACAAGCCCCTGCTGAAAATCACGGACAGCGGTGTGATCGTCTATGGTACGCCGTATAACGGCAAGCACAGACTCGGAAGTAATATTTCCGTTCCGCTGAAAGCAATCTGTATTCTGACGAGAGATACTGACAATCATATCGAACCTATTACCAGAAATCAGGCATATACAATGCTTCTACAACAGGTCTACCGTCCTGCGGATATGCTGAAAATGGCGAAAACACTTGAACTGGTGGACAGGCTTGCGGACAGCGTGAAGCTCTATCGGCTCGGCTGTAATATGGATATTTCAGCGGCAAAAATCGCTTATGAGGGTATGAAATGACGAGATTTGAAGATGTGATAGAGCGTGACGGCAGGCTCGTCTACACAAATGTCGGTGACAGTATGCGTCCGCTGATACGGCAGGACAGGGATATTCTCATCATCGAAAAGCCCCACGGCAGGCTGAAAAAATACGATGTTCCGCTGTATAAGCGTGACAGCGGACAGTATGTGCTGCATAGGGTGCTGAAAGTCCGTGAGAATGATTATGTGATCTGCGGAGATAATCGCTACAACAAGGAATACGGCATTACCGACCGTCATATCATCGGTGTGCTGACTGCTGTTGTCCGTGACGGCAAGGAAATCCCCATAAACGATTGGCGGTATCGGCTGTATGTTCACCTGTGGTGCGATTTATTCCCGATACGAGCATTTATCCTCAAAGCAACGCACTTCCCGAAATGGCTGAAAAGAAAACTGAAACGATGAAAAATAATGCGATTAAATGGCTTTATGCCGTACCCGAAAAGAAAAAGCTGTATATCCTCGCCCTGATGGTGGTGCAGGCGCTTCACGGCGCAAGCGGTGTGCTGTATGCTCTGCTCCTGCGGAATATCGTTGACAATGCAACGGCTCACGATAAGGCAGGATTTTGGCTCTTTGTCATATTAACGATATGTTATGTTACAATAGATCATAGACACCAAAAATAGAAAAACAACTCTCAATAT
>JAEDMD010000230.1 GCA_016303195.1 Oscillospiraceae bacterium
CCGTCGGTCAGCAAGCTTGTCCCGAGAATAAAAACCACTGCCTTGCTGCTTTATGCCATATATTTTGTTCTGACGGCTATTGAATTTATCCTTCTGCTTTTCGGCGGAATGAGCATTTTTGAAGCGCTGACTATTTCCTTCGGAACAGCGGGTACAGGCGGATTTGCCGTGAAAAATAACGGTTTGGCGGGATATTCCGAAACGCTCCGTGCTATTGTCACGGTATTTATGATACTGTTCAGCCTGAATTTCAACATCTACTTTCTGATTTTCAGCAAGAAGTTCAAGGACGCATTCAAGATATCCGAGATATGGTATTACCTTGCTATAATCGCAGCTGCCACGGGTTTTATCACCGTCAATGTCAGAGGAATGTTCCCGTCGGTCAAGGACGCATTTGCGAATACTATTTTCACAGTTTCCTCCATCATCTCATCAACGGGATTTACGGCTGTGGATTTCAACCTCTGGCCCGAAATATCCCGAACGATACTTGTTCTGCTGATGTTCATCGGTGCCTGCGCAGGCAGTACGGGCGGCGGTATCAAGGTTTATCGTATAGTTATCCTGTTCAAAAGCATGGGCAAGGAGCTGCAGACGCTTATCCATCCCAAGCAGGTGAAAAAGATACGCATAGATTCCCATGAGATAGAGCATGAGGTAATTCGCTCGGTCAATGTTTTTATGGTCTGCTTTATCCTTGTTTTCGTGATCTCACTGCTGTGCATTTCCTTTGAGGACTATGATATGATAACGAATTTCACAGCCGTTGCAACAACGATAAACAACATTGGTCCCGGACTTGAGCTTGTAGGTCCCACCTCAAACTTCGCATTTTTCTCACCCTTTTCCAAGCTGGTCCTGATATTCGATATGCTTGCGGGAAGGCTGGAGCTTTTCCCAATGCTCCTGCTGTTTTCACCCGTGACATGGAAAAAATAAAATAATGCGGGAGATAGCTTCCACACCTGTTGTAAATGTCAGTTTTCTGACAAGGAAGTTATCTCCCGCATTTATCATAATAACCCAAATAAGCTCAGTAGCCTTGTATCAAGAGTAAACGAGCATTGCAGAGCGTAATTTTCATAATGATACGTGCTGCATTTTTCGTTTTCGGAAATGCTTATTTTTGTTTCAAGAGAACCGTTTTTTCCCGCAATTCTTCCGCAATAAGCTCCTTGCCGTCAAGAAAAAATCTTATGGAAATATCCCACGGTATCTCCGTATTTTTCAGCATTCCCTGATAATAAACCCACAAAAAAGGCTCTGTCCGAATCGCTGAAGCGATCAATGCAGACAAAGCCTTTTTCAAAAATATCAGTAAGTGAAATTATCGAGGACTGCGGACTTAACCGCAAGACCTGCTATTATCATTTTGCAGACACGAGAGATCTGCTTAAATGGACCTTTGAGCAGGAAGCCATTGAGGTAATCAAAGGCTTCGACCTGCTTATTGATTACGAAGACGCTATCTTATTTGTAATGGATTATCTCGAAAAAAATCAGAATATGCTATAATAAAAAATATTTAGGCGATCTTGTTACTTGAAAATCTACGGGATAAACAGAATATCTCCGAACCGCATATAAAATATGATATTGTCAATGCCGACCCGAATGTTTTATCTTATGACCTTGCCCTTATGCTTGTACTTTGATTTGCTAGGAAGGGCATTCTCAGCTTCCTGTTCTTCCTTTGTTTTTTTATCCCATTGCTTATTGCGCATATCCTCGGCGATCACCTCATTATGCTGCTTAAAAATATTAACAAATTGAAGTGAATATATCATTCCGAATGCACCTGTTCCGAAAATCAGGAAAATATACGCAACAGCAGGCACCATATAGCAAAGATAACCTATGGCTCCCGCTCCCGCAAGCAGGGCAATTGTTGTTGGCCAATGCTTCAGAAGCATCAGAAAAGCCGTTCTGATAGTTGCCTTTACAGTGTTCTCAAAAACCGCCTGAACGGGAAATACAAAGAGAAGCGTTGCACAGAAAAGCACTGCGATACCAATGCTCACCGCATTCATAAACATGGCAAACTCAAGCTCGGAATGTGCCCAGAAATACATATCGGCAAGGATAACTCCGCCGACAGCTGCCATTATAAGAAAAATAATGGTTGACTGCTTGAAATTACTTTTGAATGCCTTGAAATAATCCTTTATCACCGATGAATCACGGGAGCGGATTATTCTTATGCAGCAGTCAAACAAAGCAGTTGTCGAGGCACCGATAGTAATTATCGGAATGCTTGTTGTAAGCCAGAGAAAAGAAAGCAGCATAATATCGCCGATACGGGATATGAAGCTGAATACGGGGTTATCCGTTTGAAAAAATCTCATCAGACGCCCTCCCATACGGACTCTATAAGCTTGCGGGAAGTTTCGGCATTTTCGGGAGTTGTGTTTTCCAGAGATACATGGATATAAGGCTTATCCTTTTTGATAAACCTCATTATCTCGGTATAATCCATTTCTCCCGTGCCCGCAGCAATTGAAACAAGCTCTCCGTCACGCACCGCAAAATCCTTTATATGCACCACGGCAATGTCCTTGCCCAAAAGCTCGATGGCTTCCGAAAAGATACGTTCACGTTCATTGCAGTTGTCCGTGCAAAGAAGATTTACGGGGTCGAAAATTATTTGCAGATTGGGAGATGATATTTTGTCAAGAACATATCTTGCACGCTTCGGGTCGCAGACAATATGCTTCCAGACAGGCTCTATGGCAATGATAACGCCCATCTTTTCGGCATATTCCACTACGGGACGGAGATTATTTATAAACAGCTCCAGCGCTTCCTCCGAGTGGCAGGAAGGCTCGTATTTGTACTGTGAATTGGGAGCGCCCGTTTCCGTTCCCACAACGCCGCAGCCCATAAGCGACGCAAAACGGATATGCGCCATATATTTTTCTACATTTGCCGCAAGCCTTGCTTCGTCGGGCTCGGCTAAGTTCAGGTAACAGCCAAGCACAGCAGCGTCCATTTCATTTTTTTCAAACAGCCGCCTGAGATACATTGCAAAGCCTGGAGTCATTGCTGTGGGACGCATATAGTCGGGTGACAATGATTTTGACAGCGCCAGATGTCCGCACTTAAATCCTCTTTTTCTGAGTATAGGCAGAAGCTCCTCAAGGGGCAGCTTTTCACCGTCATGAAGCCTTATTCCTATCTGCATACCGTTACATCTCCTTTTACGCAGTCAACATT
>JAEDMD010000231.1 GCA_016303195.1 Oscillospiraceae bacterium
CTTTACGGCATACGGCACGCCGTTTTCGCTCAGAACCTGTTCTCATAGAACTCTGCACGTATCTTATGGGAACAATTTCGTATAGGCAACACCATGCAAAGCCGTCAGGTGGGCTTTGTGCGGTGCTGCCTATATTATATGCAGTTGTTCGGTTCGGAGTGATTATCTGACTCTTGAATTTTCCCACGAAATGCGGCATATAAATTAATGACCGCATTATTGAAAAGGGGGGATAATTTTGAGAGAACATCCGAATAAACGGGCAGTCATGCTCGGACAATACATCATCGAACACAAGGCAACTGTCCGTGCGGCGGCTGGAAAATTCGGGATAAGCAAAAGTACAGTGCATAAGGATGTAAGCGAACGGCTGAAGCATATCGCACCTCAGCTTTATGAACAGGTCAGGGAGATACTTGAAATAAACAAGCAGGAACGTCATATCCGTGGAGGCCTTGCCACAAAGCAGAAATACATCAGAATGGCGGCGGAAAATAAAAAAACAGGATGCCGAACAGGCATCCCTCATGGTGTCAAATAACAAGAAAAAGAGTTGATATCAAGGGGCGCACAAATGTGCGCCCACAAATTGTCAAAAAGTCATATTTTATTAAGGGAGCGTTTTGAGGCTATATGTGGGGCTTTGCCCCAACCTAACAGGTCCGTCCCCTCTGTCAGCTACGCTGACATCTCCCCACAAGGGCTGTCAGCCCTTGACCTGACCAAAGGGATGTGATCCCTTTGGAAACCCGATATAAGTTTCGGGCTTAATTCAGACTTTTTAGACAGAATGAATTTCCCAGATATTAGCGGCATAGTCAGCAATAGTACGGTCTGAGCTGAACTTGCCTGCGTTGCACATATTGAGCCACTGCTTTCTTGCAAATGCAAGACGGTCTGACTTGCAGTCATTCAGACAGCGGAGCTTTGTCTCAACGTAGTCCCTGATATCGCCGAGGAGGTAGTAATGATCGGGAGTATGCCAGCTTGCACCGTCGAGGAGAGCGGTATAAAGTTCACGGAAATCACCGCTTCCGCCGTCGGAAACAGTTCCGTCGATGAGAGATGATACCACACGCTTGATCATCGGATCGGATGCAAAAACGGCTCTGCTGTCATATTCCGGAACGATCTTTTCGAGATCTTCCACCTTAGCGCCGAAGATATAGTTATTCTCCTCCCCTGCTTCCTGAACTATCTCAATATTTGCACCGTCATACGTTCCGAGGGTAACAGCGCCGTTGAGCATCAGCTTCATGTTGCCTGTACCGCTTGCCTCTGTGCCTGCGGTGGATATCTGCTCGGAAACGTCTGCGCCTGCCACCAGCTTTTCAGCGTAGCTTACGTTGTAATTCTGCACGAACACAACATTGAGTATATCCTTTGTCTGCTCGTCGGTTGAAACTATACGTGCGATCTCGTTGATATATTTGATTATCGCTTTTGCTCTGCGGTAGCCGGGAGCGGACTTAGCGCCGAAAATAAAGGTAGTCGGTGCAAAATCGGTGATCGAGCCGTCCTTTATGCCGTAGTATATCCAGAGTATGGAGAATGCATTGAGAAGCTGTCTCTTGTACTCATGGAGGCGCTTTATCTGGATGTCGAAAATATGGCTGTCGTCGATATCAATGCCGTCATGCGCCTTGATGAAGTCCGCAAGCTGAGTTTTCTTTGCCTGCTTGATGTCAATGAAGCGCTGAAGTATCTCGTCATCGTCAGCATATTTAACAAGCTCTTTCAGCTTGTCAAGGTCGGTCATCCATTCATCACTGCCCAGCAATTCGGTAATAAGTGCGGACAGTTCACGGTTGCAGAGAGCGAGCCAGCGACGCTGTGTGATGCCGTTTGTCTCATTGCGGAATTTATCGGGAGCAAGGCTGAACCAGTCTGCGAGGACGGTATCCTTGAGTATCTGAGTGTGTATCTCCGCAACTCCGTTTATATGGCTTGAAGCATAGCAAGCCATATCAGCCATGTGGATGAGGTCGCCCTTTATTATTTTTATGCGGTCGATCTTGTCACGCTGTACACCGCCTGCGTACATTTCAGCAATGAGTTCTTCATTTATCTGAATGATTATACTGAATATTCTCGGCAGAACATCCTCAACAAGGTCAGTGCGCCATTTTTCGAGAGCCTCCTGCATAACTGTATGGTTGGTGTAGTTGAACACTTTTTTAGCGGTATCAAGAGCTTTTGCGAAAGTCCAGCTCTCGTTGTCAACAAGCTGTCTGATAAGTTCGGGGATGGATATTACAGGGTGAGTATCGTTAAGCTGAACTGTCACATACTCGGCTAAATTTTCAAGTGTGCCGAAACGTGCCTTATGCTTGCGGAGAATGTCCGTCAGTGAAGCACAGCTAAAGAAATACTGCTGTTTCAGACGAAGTTTCTTTCCCTCGTCGGTATCATCGTTCGGATAAAGTACACGGGAGATATCCTCTGCGTATATCTTTTCTTTCGATGCTTCAAGGTAGTCCTGCTTGTTGAATGTATCAAAGTCGAACTCCTTCACGGGTTCAGCCTGCCACAGACGGAGAGTTCCCACATTTTCGGTCTTGCATCCGAATATTGGCATATCGTATGGGACAGCCTTTACAGTCTGACCGTTGTACTCGATGATGACTGTATCAGCGTCACAGCGCTCAGACCACGGATCGCCGTACTTTGTCCAGTCATCAATGTCCTCTTTCTGGAAGCCGTCAACGATGGACTGCTTGAAAAGTCCGTACTTGTAGCGTATGCCATAGCCGTCGAGAGGGAGTGACAGCGAAGCGGCGGAATCAAGGAAACAAGCGGCAAGTCTGCCAAGACCGCCATTTCCGAGAGCGGCATCTTCGATTTCTTCAAGGTCGGCAAGGTCAAGCCCCAGCTTCTTGAAAACATCGTTCACATCGTCATAAATCCCCAGCACCAGCAGATTGTTATAAACTGCCCTGCCGACGAGGAATTCCATTGAAAGGTAAGCGGCACGGCGCTTTGAGAGGTGTTCCTCACGGGCATTGTCCCACTGTTCGGCGAACATTTCCATGATAGTATCGCCGAGTGCATTGTGTATCTGCTGAGGTGTTGCAGACTTTATATCTTTGGGAAGTCTGCCTGTGAATTTTTCTGTAAATATTTTCTTATCCATATTATCCTCCATCATTCATTTTTGCTTTAGGCAACACCGCACAAAGCACACCTGACGGCTTTGCACTGAATCTGCTTGCATA
>JAEDMD010000232.1 GCA_016303195.1 Oscillospiraceae bacterium
TCTAAGATGTTAATTGTTTCATTTTTTGATATAATAAATGAATTATCATAAAAATGGTCGCCTCGGCGACCATTTTGTTTATCCTTTTTCGCTAAAAACGCCGATATCTTCGTTTTTTCTACCTTTTATGCACAAATACGTAGTTTATTATACCACATATGCAATACTAATAAATAGATTTCACAAACTCGTTGTCAGGCACTTGTATTTCATAATTTAATGTGATATAATAATAAGTTGTCTGTACAGAAAAGCACGTAAAATTGCATTGCCGAGCCTTTTTCTGCTTATAGTCTGTACAGTCATTCGCTTTTGTAGAATTATTAATTGTATCTACAAATATTGTTAACGGTATATTAAAATCAGGAGGAATATTATGACAAGAGATCAGATCCAGTCACTTGGTCTTGAAAAGATCAGGAAAATGAGCAGGCTGATGATCGTCGGCTATGCTGTCATCGTTATCGCCGCAATTATCGGTATTACGGCTTTTATCGTCAGCAAATATGACGGGCTGACAAGAAATAAAGTCGGCTCTATGACTTCAACTCTCAATGTTCAGCTCAAGCTCAATCTCGAAAGCTACCTGAGCAGAATGGAGACTATCGGCACTCTCGCCTACTCGGTGGATAATGCCTACACCTACGATGCAACTGACACTTCAATGGATGAATACGATGCCATCAACATCGAAAAGCAGATATCCGCAGACCTCAGCAGTCTGTGCCTTATGGAGAATTTCGTGGACTACGGCATCGTTTACGCTAACAACAAGACCATCGGAAAAATCTCAAACGGCACTATAAAGCTGTTCGGCGACCAGCTTTATTCCCAGCTTTCAACTATGATAAGCCGTAAGCGCACCCATGACGGATGGTTTACAGGCTATAAAAATGACTACGAACGAATCTACTACGTAAAGCAGATGAAAGAGAATGTCCTTTTCATAATCTCTTTCTATACTGCCGAACTTGATACTGTTTTCGACAACCCCGAAACTCTCAGCGAAATGGAGATACGCCTTACAGACAGGGGTTACAGAACTATCTATTCTTCGGTAAAAAATGACGTTTGCGGAAATATCATCCCTGCAAATCTGCTCACTGATATCAAGGACAAGGACAGTGTTATCATCAACGGCAGTGAAAATCTCTCGACTGTAAATGCCATAAACGATGACTGGTATATCATTTGCTCCATTCCGACAAATGTTATTCTCAAAGAAGCCATAGAAATAAGAAAATTCATCTACCTCTTTGCAGGTATCGTCGCTCTTATCGCTGTAATGGCAGGTGCGGTGTTCGTTAAGCGCATGGCTGACCCTATCGGAACTGTGACCGCAGGTCTGTCCGAAGAAATAAGCGAGGACGGCTACGAAAAGATACTCGGCAGAAGATTTTTCCGTGACAAGGCTGACAATCTCATGAAGAAAGACCCCGAAACCGCTTATTCAGTAATTCTCGTAGCTATCAACGATTTCAGCAGAATAGTCGAGAAATTCGATACAGAATTCGCTGACAAGCAGAAAGACAAAATGGTCGATACCCTCAGAGAGATCTTCCCCGATGCTGAATGTATCGGCAGAGTCGGCGAGAATTCCTTCTCAGTACTCATGAAGAACGTTGACAATACAGAAGATGCCTTCCGTATGTTCTCCGAAAGCCGTGGAACTGATGTCTGCGAAATGTTCAGACAGTCAGAATATACCAATACAATGGGAGTTTTCGACCTTACCGCAAGTTCCTCAGCCGCTGTCGGAAAGGGAGACTTCCACAGCACATTCTACAAGGCTTACACGGCGCTCTGTGATTCTGTTAACATGAATCACGACGCATCGGATCTGATGTGAGAACGGAGGTAAAGGATATGACTATTTTCAGAAAATTCTCTGCCCTCGCCATCTCAGCCGCTATGGTACTTTCTGTGGGCTGTACGGGCAAAACTACCACCACAAACCAGCGCTCCCAGACCGAGATCAGATTCTCATGGTGGGGCAATGACGCAAGAAATAAATACACCCTCAAAGCTGTGGAAACATTTGAGGAGCTTCACCCTGATATCCGTGTAAAGTGCAGTTACTCCGAATGGTCAGGCTATGAGACCCGCAACAAGATATGGATGACTTCCGATACAGAAGCCGATGTTATGCAGATCAATTACGGCTGGCTCTCAGATTATTCCGCCGACGGAAGCGGTTACTATGACCTCAATGCACTTTCAGACGTTATCGACCTTTCAAATTTCACAGATGAACAGCTTAGCTACGGCATAAGGAACGGCGCTCTCAATGCCCTGCCTATTGCCATGAATTCCGAAAATGTCTACATAAACAAGAGCATTTATGACAGCTTCGGACTTGCTGTCCCGAAAACATGGGATGATCTCTTTGCCGCTGCTGCTGTAATGCGACAGAACAATATCTATCCGCTCAGCGCCGCAAGCAAGTCTATGTGGCTGTATCTCATCGCCTACACTGAACAGGTGCAAAACAAGAAGATACTTAAAGAGGACGGCTCGATGAATTTCACAACTGACGATATTTCGGTAATGATGGAATTCTACAAAAGGCTCGTTGATGAAAAGGTTATGCCGCTTGTTGAGCATTATGAGCGTATCAAGCTGGACAACGAGGAATATGCAGGCGCTGTTGCATGGGTCAGCGATGCTGAAAGCTATTTCGGTGATGCCATCAGTAAGGGAAAAGAAATAATAGTAGCCGATCAGACCACTGTCAATGGTGAATCGGTCGGTGAAGGCTGGTATATGAAGCCTGCAACCATGTACGCTATCAGCAAGGATACTGACCACGCAAAAGAGGCAGGTATGCTTCTGGATTTCCTTATGAACAGCAAGGAAATGGCTGAATTGCAGGGAATAGAAAAGGGCATTCCGCTTAGCAGTTCCGCAAGGGAAACTCTCAGCAAGAATGGTATGCTTTCGGGTATACAGTTTGAAGCCTCGGAAAAAATGGACAGCGCTCCCCTTTCAGAGCTTTCGGCTGTTCTTGAAAATGGCGGACTCATCGACGATTTCTTTGCCGCCGCTACCGACTACATCTATGACAAGAAAAACCTCAGCGCCGCCGCTTATGCATTCTGTCAGAAAGCAGACAGCGACTACTTCAATAAATAAGAAAAAAGGACACTTCTGCCTAAGGGTGGTACTCTTACAGAAGTTTTTACACGTGATATTGAGGAAAACCCTTTT
>JAEDMD010000233.1 GCA_016303195.1 Oscillospiraceae bacterium
AAAGTCTTGACAGTAGCATCCTCATGATCTATGAAAGCAACAACGATATCGCCGTTTTCGGCATACTGAGTTCTTTCTACTATAACGATATCACCGTCGAGGATACCTGCATTTATCATACTTTCGCCACGTATTTTCAAGGCGAAAAGCTCCTCCTGATCTATTCCCTGCACCTCAAATCCAACGTAGCCCGTGATATTTTCAACGGCTGTGATAGGCTGACCTGCGGTGACAGTTCCCATTATCGGAACGGAAGCAGTTCCGCAGTTAGGGAGGCGGAGAGTGCGGTTGAGATTTCCTGTTTTTTCGATAAGACCCTCACGGACGAGAGTTTCTATGTAGCGGTGGGCAGTGGAGGTGGACTTGAAGCCCATCGCCTCCATTATTTCCCTGACAGAAGGGGACATACCGTCGCTGAGACGGCTCTTGATATAATTGAATACCTCTATCTCCTTATCTTTCAGCATGGCTTATTCCTCCGCAAGTTTTTTCAGTATCATTTTCGCTATCTTGTAGGCATCGCCGCAGCCGAGAGTGATAACGAGATCGCCTTCCTGAGCGTGCTGACATACATAGTCGCATATCTGCTCAAAGTTTGCATATTTTCTTTCGTCAGTCCATTCAGCCTGTTCATCCTGCGGGAACCAGATACAGTCAGGTATCTTTTCAGCAAGGTGACGGGTGAAGATACCGTAGGTGTTCTTCTCACGGCTTCCCATGATATCGGTGAGAACAGCGTGATCGGGTATCTGTAATACTCTTGCAAAATCGTCAAGAAGGAGCTTTGTGCGTGAGAAAGTGAATGGCTGGAAAACTGCCCATACATGGTTGAAATTCATCTCCATAGCCGCATTGAGAGTAGCTTCAAGCTCAGTCGGATGGTGAGCGTAATCATCAACGACAGTGATACCCTTTTCAAAGCCCAGCTTTTCAAAACGGCGCTTAGCACCACGGAAATCCTCCAGACCTTTCTGAATATCCTTGAATTCAGCGCCTACATAGCGAGCGGCAGCAACAGCGGCAAGTGAATTGAGGACATTGTGGATGCCTGCGACATGAAGTGTGACAGTTCCCAGTTTTTCACCCTTGTACATTGCATCATAGGTAGTGAGCAGACCATTTTCGTGCTTGACATTTTCGGGATAGTAGTCGCATGAGCTGTCCTTGCCGAAAGTGATTATCTCCTTGCCTGTTATGCCTTCGAGAGACTTCATGGAATTTTCGTCAGAGCCGTTGATGATAATGCACTTTGAAGTATTTTCGTTGAATTTATGGAATGACTTGATGATATTTTCGAGAGTGCCGAAATAATCGAGGTGGTCGGCATCAATGTTGAGGATGACGGATATATCCGGGAAGAACTTGAGGAAGTGATCTTCAAATTCGCATGACTCACAAACAAGGATATCGCTCTTGCCTGCAATGCCGCTTCCGCCGATACATGGGAGTTTTCCGCCGATATAAGCGGAAAGGTCGATGCCTGCGGTGTAGAGTATCTGAGTTATCATGGAAGTTGTGGAGGTCTTGCCGTGAGTACCGGAAACGCAGATAGCATTGTCATACCATGAAGTTACGATACCAAGCAGATCTGCACGTTCGAGAACAGGCACACCGCTTGCTTTAGCGGCGATAAGTTCAGGATTGTCAGCCATGATAGCGGCAGTATGAACGATAAGGTCAGCGCCTTCGATATTCTCTGCTCTCTGACCGATGAAAACAGGGATCCCCATTTTTCTTACAGCGTCGAGAGTCTCAGTCTCATTGTTGTCCGAGCCTGTCAGATAGTAGCCCTGACCGTGGAGTATCTGAGCGAGAGGGTACATTCCCGAACCGCCGATGCCTATGAAATGAATGTGTTTTTTGCCTTTTAAAATGTTAGTATCCAATTTTTATCACCTTTCATTATATCAGTCCTGATAAGGGGACTGTTGATTTTTTGGCTGTTTACAGCGTAATTTCAATACTTCACTTTATGGATTTAAAGCTATACGGCATTAAATTATAAATTTTAAACTAAAAAATCAGAAAAAAGACTTGATTTTTTACAAAATATGCGCTATAATACAAATATGCATTGACAAGGTAGCAGTGAAATAGGGGGATTAATTTAACTGTTACCGAAATATCTGAAAAGCGCTGCCGTAAAGTTACATAGCAGATTTGCGTCACGATTTTTTTCAGGTCATTTGCTATACTGCAATGTAACAGGAGGAAAAACAATGGAAATTACAGATGTAAAGATCAGAAAGATCATGTCGGACGGCAGACTCAGAGCAGTCGTTTCAGTAACGATCGATGATATGCTTGCCGTACATGATATCAAGGTAGTGCAGGGTGACGAGAGACTTTTCGTTGCAATGCCGAGCCGCAAGGACGAGAACGGAGTTTTCCGTGATATCGTTCATCCTATTGCCGCTTCATCAAGAAAGCTCTTTGAGGAGACTATCCTTGAGGCTTATGAAAAGCAGCTCCTCATCCTTGAAGCTGAGGAAAAGGAAAACAGCGAAGAAGCTGAATGAAGTTTAAGATGACCTGTTCTGTTCGGAGCAGGTCATTTTTTTAGTGAGAAGCGGAGGCTTCATAAATAAGCACTAACAACTCATATTCCCAGAAGTCTTGCGGCTTTGAGAATTATTATCTGCGTCTTTGCATCCTTTATTTCACCATCCATTACCTGCTGTACCGCTTCTGAAAGCGGTATTTTTTCTACATCGAGGAATTCGTCCTCATCCAGATCCTGCTCGCATTTTTTTGTGAGTTTTCTTGCCATGTACATATGGATCACCTCCGTATCATAGGCAGGTACGGGGTAAAGAGTGCCGAGGTGAGTGTATTCCTCGCAGATCATGCCTGTTTCCTCTAAAAGTTCACGCCTTCCGCATTCGGCGTGATCTTCACCCTTTTCGAGCTTTCCCGCAGGAACTTCACGGGTGATCTCGCCGAATGGATAGCGGAACTGTCTTACAAGGAAGATCTCATTGTTTTCGGTTATCGGTATCACGCAGACACCGCCGAAATGGTGCAGAACGTCACGGTCGGAGATACTGCCGTTTTCAAGTTCGACCATATCGTGAGTGATATCGAAGATACGTCCTTGATAGACAGTCTCTCCGCTTAATTTTTTCTCATGAAGATGCATATTATTTCTTGTATGATATAGTTAAGCCTAAATCATACTCTCCTTTCCCAATTTATGGT
>JAEDMD010000234.1 GCA_016303195.1 Oscillospiraceae bacterium
CCCCCCCCCCCCCCCACAAAGCAGTAAAGCAAGCAAAGCGATGCTTTACGGACGTTTTGCAAGAACTACGCCTTACCACAAAAATCTTCGTCACATCCCATCCATCATTCTCCCCTTCTCATCATCTTACTGTAATCTTCAAAAAACACTAAAAAAACACTTTTGTTTTTACTTGACAAACCTCAGAAAATACAGTATAATTATAGTATGTATAATTGTCGGGAATGATATGAACAGTCGTTTTCCTTTCACAGTGAAGGGGATCAAGCGGTTTTTCGCTTCTTCCCGTGATCTGCAATATCAAATTAAGAAAGGGATGACGATATGATGAAGCATGAATTTTCTGAAACTGCACCTGAGATCATCAAACTCGCTGAACGCTCTCTCGAAAGCTATAAGATTGACCCAGCTCTTTACACTCAATACGATGTGAAACGTGGACTCCGTGACCTCAACGGAAACGGTGTCGTTGCAGGACTTACCAACATAAGCACCATCAAGGTACTCGATACAGGCGAAGATATGCCAAACCACGGCGACGGCAAGCTCTATTACAGAGGGATCGACGTTGAAGACATCGTGGCAGGTTTTATCAAGGAAAAACGCTTCGGCTTCGAGGAATCTGTCTTTCTCCTGCTTTTCGGAAGTATGCCGTCTGAAAGCGAACTTGCTGAATTCAGGAAAATACTCGCTGAATACCGTTCACTCCCACCGACATTCACCCGTGATGTAATCATGAAAGCCCCAAGCGACAATATGATGAATTCACTGGCTAAAAGCGTTCTTGCGCTGTATTCCTACGACGAAAAGGCAAATGATATCTCAATTCCCAATGTCCTCAGACAGTGTATCGAGCTTATCACCCTTTTTCCGCTCCTTTCCGTCTACGGCTACAACGCTTACCGCTATTCCAGAAACGGCGGTTCGCTGTTCATCCACGATCCGCATCCCGATCTCTCCATTGCTGAGAATATCCTTTATATGCTTCGCCCCAACAAGCACTACACGGAGCTTGAAGCACGTATCTTAGACCTTGCCCTCGTTCTCCACGCAGAACACGGCGGAGGAAATAACTCGACATTCACCGTCCATGTTGTCTCCTCGTCGGGCACTGATACCTATTCCGCCATCGCAGCTGCCCTCGGCTCGCTGAAAGGCCCTAAGCACGGCGGCGCTAATATCAAGGTCGCTATGATGTTCGAGGATATGAAATCTCAGGTAGGCGACTGGACTGATGAGGATGAGGTGAAAGAATACCTCCGCAGACTTCTCCATAAGGAAGCCTTCGACAAGGCAGGTCTTATCTACGGAATGGGTCATGCCGTATACTCTCAGTCCGATCCGAGAGCAAAGGTATTCAAGCAGTTCGTGGAAAAACTCTCAGCAGAAAAAGGCAGAGAGGACGAATTCAGGCTCTATTCCCTCGTTGAAAAACTCGCTCCCGAAGTTATCACCTCCGAGAGAAGGATCTACAAGGGCGTATGCGCCAATGTGGATTTTTACAGCGGCTTCGTTTACAGGATGCTGGGCATCCCCGATGAGCTTTTCACTCCCCTGTTCGCTATCGCACGTATCGCAGGATGGTCTGCTCACCGCATAGAGGAGCTTATAAATTCTAACAAGATAATCCGTCCCGCATACAAAGCCATTTCGCCTATGCGTGAGTATACGGACATGGAAAACAGAATTGACTGAACCTAAGTTTCAGAAATATACAAGGCATTATATCAGAACGGCTGAAAAGCCTTTACGGAGAAATTGCCCTTACAACGACTATTTGGAAGGAATGAATTTTTATGAACAATTCAACAGAGCTTTTTGAACACAAAGATATAAAATGTGTAAAGCTGGAAGCAGGCGGCTATGAGGCATGGCTGGCTTATGAGATCGGCGCAAACGTTATCCGTCTCAGAGACAATAACAACGGTATAGAGTTTTTCCGCTACAACGAGGAAAATACCGCTGAGGATATAAAGCAGTCTCCCGAAGTGTGGGGACTTCCTACCCTCTACCTCCCGAACCGTTTCGCAAACGGCGTTCTCAAAGCATCCGATGCTGTATACAACCTGCCCATCAATGAAGCTGCACCGTACAACAACCACATCCACGGATTCCTTCACAAAAGGGCACATGAACTTGTTGAGCATAACGCAGACAGCAATTGTGCATGGGTAAAGACAAGATACGTTTATGACGAAAATGACGAATTTTTCAGCTATCTTCCTGTCAAGTTCACTGCCGAGTACACATTCACACTGTCCGAGCAGGGTCTTGAGCTGAATATCCGATTCACAAATAATTCCGATGTTATGATGCCTATGTCACTGGCTTCACATACTACTATAAATGCACCTTTCGCTGACGGAGGCAAGGAGGAGGATATCCGCCTTACAGTTCCGATAAGCAAGAAGTGCGAGCTTAATGACAGATGCCTGCCGACAGAGCGTCTGAAATCCCTGACCATGTACGATCTGGAGTACAAGAACGGTGCAAAGTGCCCTGTTCTTCAGGTTTGCGACAATGATATGTATGTCAGCGATTCAATTGATATCGGCGGCGGTAATTTCTTCCACGGTGTTGTTGCCGAGGATGCCGCAAGCGGAAAGAAGCTGTGCTATGAGGTTTCGGACGAATACAAGTTCTGGATCGTATGGAATGACCGTGGCATGAAGCATTATTTCTGTCCTGAGCCTATGACTGCAATGATAGATGCTCCTAATCTTTCACTTGACAGAGAAATTACAGGTTACACCGAAGTCAAGCCCGGTGATACATATGAAACTCACCAGCGCTTCTTCACAAAGCTCCCTGCATCAAAGGATTGAGCAGATAAAACCAAATAAGTCGTTGTCCCCTGTCCTTGCGGCAGGGGATTTTTTACCTCCGCCGAGTCGGCGCAAGCGCCTGACTTTGTACGTCAATATTAATCTGCTTTCGCTCGCTGACACTAAAAGCGTTCCACAATAAGTTTTCTGACAGACTGAGGACGGCCAATGGCCGTCCCTACAAATTCAGCTCCTTTCCTTGTAAGGGTGGTACTCATATAGAAACTTTATATGTATTATCGGGGGAAAACCTTTCTGAGGAAAGGTTCTTCCCCCGTACCCCCTTTCCAAAGACTTTAAACTGAAATTTTGCCCCTGACAGGGCGCTCTCCA
>JAEDMD010000235.1 GCA_016303195.1 Oscillospiraceae bacterium
AGGCTCATACCGAGAACTGTGTCGCCCGGCTGGAGGAGAGCGAAATAAACAGCAGTATTAGCCTGAGCGCCTGAGTGAGGCTGAACGTTTGCGTACTTAGCGCCGAAAAGTTCGCAGGCTCTCTCGATAGCGATCTTCTCAACCTCGTCAACGCACTGACATCCGCCGTAGTAACGCTTTCCCGGATAACCCTCAGCGTACTTATTGGTGAGAACGCTTCCCATAGCAGCCATAACAGCAGGTGAAACGATATTCTCACTTGCGATGAGTTCGAGATTTCTCTGCTGACGGGCAAGTTCCTTGTTCATTGCTTCACCAACAGCAGCATCGTACTTTGTTACGAATCCGATAGAATCCATAAGATCATTATACATTGTAGTGACACTCCTTTAAGATAATTATAAACATAGTTTAGGGCAAAAACACGCCATAATATGATTATACATCAAATTAGTACAAATTTCAATAGGAAAAGCGAAAATTTTTTTCGTGGCAGTCATATTTTTGCAGAAAGAATTATAGGATGCCCGATGGGGCATCCCGATAATTATAATATCTGTATTTTGTATATACGCTTATGTCTGCGAGAGGATGTCATTCCAGTCGGCTTTGCCATTGACGGAAGCAAGGGCATAATATTTGAGGATGAGCGAAGCATCACGGGCATCAACAAGACCATCCATATTGACATCAGCACGCTTATTGAAGTTCTCGTCTGAGGTATATGAAGCAGATGCCGCATTTTCCGCATAGCTTGTGAGAACAGCGGAAGCGTCCACGGAATCAACTGCGCCGTTATCGTTGACATCGCCGAGGAAGTCGTAGCAGTAGATCACATAGCTGTAAAGCGGCTTGTCATCGCCCATAGGAACGATATCTATCTGTGCCTGATCGGAGGTATAGAAAGCCTCCCTGAGGTTGGACGGGGTAGCGGTACAGCTTGAAGTGATATCTACGGTGTTTGACTCGGTGATATAGTTGCCGTTGGCATCTTTCTGCGGAGTCTGGGTAGTGACAGTGATAGCGGCTTTGAAGCCGTAAAGGTCAACTCTGCCCGATCTGCTGAAATATTTTGTAACCGCAGGAATACCGTCTATTGAAATGAAAGCAGTTTTTGAAAGGGCATGGATGGTGATATCCTTATCGGTGTAGGCAGGTGTCATATCCCATGCGGCAAAGTCACGCTCGGTGTACTTGTCAATATGCTTGTTGAGACTGCTTGTATCGACAGAATCATAGTCGATCTTCTCATCAGCGGCAACGGAAATTGTTGTCATGGTTTTTCCGTCGAAATCGACGAATTTGACGGTATGTTTTTCATCTGCGGCGGAAGCTGACGAAAGACAGGCTGAGGAAGCCATCATCAGAACGGACATTGCCGCAGCGATACATCTGTTTTTGTGCATAATAAACTCCTATCTGTTTTTCAGGCAGAACAGCCTGCAAGTTTTTGAGATTTTTGAGCAAAGCTCAGTATAGCGTGAAAAATTCATGCGTAGGCACATAAATTCCGCAGAAATAAATCCCTGAGTGGTTTCGTCATAAGAATAGATGGCATAGAGGATAACCTCATCCCAGTCTATCTTTCTGACTTTTTCAGCGGCTATCCTGCGATATTCCCTGAAATAATCCTCCACAGTCTCGATGGGGTGGAAGCCGTAATAGACCGAATCGATATAGATATCAATGTCCATGTCATTTTTCCTCGCTGTTGTTATTTTCGATTTTTTGCTGATTTATCTTACGTGTACGCAGCTTGTAGGTGATGACGGAACTGGATATCATAGCCACGGCAAAGATCGCCGCAAGAGCGATCACAGGGAGCTTCGAGCTTTCTGAGCTTTCGGGAGCATCGGCGGCTGCTGAGCTGAAAACAGACAAGCTGAAACAAATTGCTGATACAGCGGCAGCGGCAATAAATCGGGAAATATTTTTATGATCGAATTTCATGGCGATAACTCCTTTCTGAACTATTATAACATAACAGATAATATTTGTCCAGCCAAAACAGTGGGTTAATGTGATTAAAAGATGAAAATTTTCAAAATAAATATATGTATGCAGAGAATATTTACTATAATTCTTTTGCATTTTGTGATAATAGTATCTCTGCTTAACAAAAAATCAGTAATTTTCTGAAAAGCATTGACAAAGGCGGACATAAGTGCTATAATATGTATCGTTGATTGAACAGCTAAAACGTCTGGGTGTGGCGCAGTTGGTAGCGCGCTACCTTGGGGTGGTAGAGGCCGTGGGTTCAAGTCCCGTCACTCAGACCATTTGATCAACTTTACCCCAAAAGAGGTGTCCGTTGGATGCCTCTTTTTATTTTATATAGCAAAATCGACAAAAAAGAACTGCACAACCGAAGTTATGCAGTTTTTTGTTATAAAAATAAACCGCCTTGCCGTCATATAGTGCATAAAACCCGCACGAAGCAGGTGGGTAAACGCCCTCTTGTTTCTCGCTCCCTTCTTCCGCATAAAGCGGGAGGTCTGCAGTCCGCAAGCGGAGACTGAATTCCCTTATAAGATGTGTTGGATTATAAAAACTATAATTACTCGAACAAGGCAGAATATTTATTTGTTGTATATATTATATCACATAAACACCCGAAAAGTCAAGGGGTTTTTATGTAAAATTGTGAGAATTTGAAAAAAATCATTCTTCATCCTCGTCATCGTCTTCGATGCCGTTCTCGAAAACGTCCTGTATCCTCTGGAGAAAGTAGCCTGACACCTTGTCAAACTCCTCGTCATCGTCGATGGAAGCAAGTATTTCCTCGCCGTCCTCGTAAACAGTTTTCAGGATCACCAGATCGCAGTCGGCATTGAGGTAGTCATCGCCCTCGACAGCAGGCACCATTGCGAAGTACTGCTCGCCGTCAATCTCAGTAGCATCGATCAGCTCAAAGGCTTTCTTGTTGCCGTCCTCATCTATAAGTTCAAAAAGTTCGGGGGTGTATTCATTCATTTCAGACATGATATGCTCCTTTCGGCTTTCGCCTGTGTAATGAATATATTATACACTATTATATATAAAAAATCAAGCGGTAGTTTTTAGAATATCACGGCAACAGCATTTACTTTTTTGCGTTAAATCATAGATATTGAGAAACGTC
>JAEDMD010000236.1 GCA_016303195.1 Oscillospiraceae bacterium
TTTTTTGTGCAATATTTGTCATATTACTCTTATAAATATCCATCTTCTTGACTTATGCTGACCGATTTGTTATAATTCAAATAGACATATACCTATTATAATTGTGAAGGATATTGAAAATGGCAAAAGTAATAATGACCTGTGGTAAAATATGCAGCGGAAAAACCACATACGCAGAAAAAATGCGGAAGGAATTATCAGCCGTTATCCTTTCTGTTGATGAAATAATGCTTGCAATATTTGACAGTGATGCCGGCGATAAGCACGATGAATATGTTGCAAGGATAAAAAACTATCTGTTTAACAAATCAACAATACTCATTGAAACAGGCATCAATGTTATCCTTGATTGGGGACTTTGGACAAAAGAAGAACGCAGGTATGCAAGAGAATTTTATAAATCGAGAAATATTGAATGTGAGATACATTTCATCAACATCAGCGATGAGGAATGGAAAAGGCGTATAAATATGAGAAACAGCTTGGTCATATCCGGCAAAACTTCCGCTTATTTCGTTGATGAAGGACTTGCCGAAAAGGTAAATGCACTTTTTGAAATGCCCGACAGAAACGAAGTCGATGTGTGGGTAAGCCAATGATTTCTTCTTATCCGCAAAAATTATCACGGAATTTATCCCGATAACTTGAAAATTTAAAATATTTGCAGTAAAATAAATTATATTTTTATTTAGAAAGGGAAATTATTATGAAACTTTTAAAGAAAATCCTTTGCGGACTTTCCGCAGCTGCTATGCTCGCAGTACTTTCGGGCTGTTCGGGCGGAGATGATACCAAGCTTGTTATGGCTACAAATGCCGAGTTCTCCCCTTACGAATATCACGAAGGCGACGCTATCGTTGGAATAGACGTTGATATTGCGACCGCTATCGCTAAGGAGCTGGGCAAGGAGCTTGTAGTTGAGGACATGGCATTTGATTCCATCATTGCAGCAGTTACATCGGGCAAGGCTGACATTGGCGTTGCAGGTATGACCGTTGACCCCGACCGTTTAAAGAGCGTAAACTTCTCCGACCCCTACACAACCGCAACACAGGTCATCATTGTCAGCGAGGGTTCCGCAGTTGCATCTCCTGATGATCTGCAGGGAAAGAAGGTAGGCGTTCAGCTTGGAACCACAGGCGACCAGTACGCAAGTGACATCGAAGGTGCTTCCATCGAGCGTTACAATAAGGGCTTTGAGGCTGTACAGGCTCTCACTCAGGGCAAGATCGACGCCGTTATCATCGACAACGAGCCTGCAAAGGTATTCGTTCAGCAAAGCGAAGGTCTGAAAATACTTGACGAGGAATTCACGACCGAGGAATACGCTATTGCTATTGCCAAGGACAACACTCAGCTTTTGAACGACGTAAACGCTGCTCTCGCAAAGCTTAAGGAGTCAGGCGAGCTTCAGGCTATCATCGACAAATATATCAGCGCCGAATAACTTACCGAAAGGAATGTTTTCAAATGCCGCAGTGGCTTCAAAACCTTGCAGACAGATTTTATACAAACTTCATCAGCGAAAACCGATGGAAATATATTGCCGACGGATTTGTCGTAACAGTCGAAGTTACCTTTTTTGCCGTACTTATCGGCATAATCCTTGGCTTTCTTATTGCAGTTATCCGCTCCACACACGATAAAACGGGAAAGCTGAAAATACCCGATCTCATATGCAAGGTGTATCTTACCGTTATCAGAGGAACGCCTTCCGTTCTGCAGCTGCTGATAATCTACTTTGTGGTTTTCGGCTCGGTTAATATCAGCAAGGTGCTTGTTGCCATAATTGCCTTCGGTATCAACTCGGGCGCATATGTTGCCGAGGTTATCCGAAGCGGCATTATGTCCATAGATAAGGGACAGACCGAAGCAGGAAGAAGCCTGGGCTTTACATATGCTCAGACTATGATATACATCATTCTTCCCCAGGCGCTGAAAAACGTCCTCCCCGCTCTCGGAAACGAGGTCATCGTACTTCTCAAGGAAACATCTATCTGCGGATATATCGCCCTGCAGGATCTTACCAAGGGCGGCGATATTATCCGAAGCAGGACATACGATGCATTTATGCCCCTTATCGCCGTTGCGTTTATCTATCTGGTAATGGTAATGCTCCTCCAGCGGCTTGTTGCGGGACTTGAAAGGAGGCTGAACAGCAGTGAACGGTGAACCGGTTATCGAAGTCAAGGGACTTCAGAAAAGCTTCGGCGAATTGCAGGTTCTCAAAGGCATAGATACCGTTATACACAAGGGCGACGTTGTCTTTGTTATCGGACCCTCGGGTTCGGGAAAAAGCACCTTTCTTCGCTGCCTTAATCTTCTTGAAACTCCTACCGGCGGTCAGATACTTTTTGAAGGAACGGACATTACCGACCCAAGCAATGACATCAATCTTCATCGCCGCAAAATGGGAATGGTATTTCAGCAGTTCAACTTGTTCCCCCATCTAAGCATAATGAAAAACCTGACCATTGCACCCATAAAGCTTCTGGGAAAATCAAAGGAGGAAGCCGAAAAAACAGCATATACTCTCCTTGAACGAGTTGGGCTGGCAAACCGTGCCAACGCTTATCCCAATCAGCTTTCGGGCGGTCAGAAGCAGCGAATTGCCATTGTACGTGCTTTGTGTATGTCCCCCGACGTTATGCTTTTCGATGAACCTACCTCCGCTCTCGACCCAGAAATGGTCGGCGAGGTTCTGAACGTTATGCGTGACCTTGCCAATGACGGAATGACAATGGTGGTCGTAACACACGAAATGGCATTTGCCAAGGAGATAGCCACACGTGTAATGTTCATGGACGGCGGCTATATCCTTGAAGAAAACACTCCCGAGGAGCTTTTCGGCAATCCACAAAACGAGCGTCTTAAAAGCTTTCTCAGCAAAGTTATATAAGAAATTTTACACAAAATTTGGCAGTTTCTGTTATGGAAACTGCCATTTTTATTATCTTTAATTGACATTATTTCATTCTTTTGATATAATTTTTTTAGTAAAATGCTGAGAGGAGCGTAATTAATGAACAATATAGATAACGAAGAGCATATGCGGCTTGCAGAAGAAGCGGAAATGAAATTGAA
>JAEDMD010000237.1 GCA_016303195.1 Oscillospiraceae bacterium
GGACAGCGTCCCCCTGACAAAGTAGTAAAGCAAGCGCAGCTATGCTTTACGGACGTTTCACAAGAAATATGCCTTACCGCAAAAAAGTAAATGCTGTTGCCCTTTGGTGCAAAAGTCGTACTCTGTGTCTGATAAAGCGGAAAGTGCGCTCCTCGCCCTCATCACGGAGCATAGTCAGCAGAAACTCCAGTTTATGGGCAGTTATCGGATGGATGATACGTTTGTGCTTTGCTCTGAGAAAGTACTCCAGCGGCATACTGTCAGTATATTTATCCTTGTTGTATATTTTTGATGCGGCAACTCTGTCGCAGAACATTTCAAAAAGGAATATCTCAGGCATCGGGACAGGTTCGAGCCTTTTTGTCTTTATGTTGTAGTCAGTCCAGTATTCAAAGTGATGGCGGTTTCTGCCCTTATGGTGCATCCATGCCTTAGAATAGCCATCGACCTCACGTTCTTTTTCATTAGGGCTTCTGTCGCCCTGATAGTATCTCACACCGGGGATGAATTCGGTAGGAGTATATTTTGAAAGGTCATGGAGCAGGCCTCTCATGGGGATTCCTGCCTTTATGCAGTGCTTCAGCACCATTCTCCTGTGGCTGTTGACAGTGTGCAGATGTCCTTTGAAATTGTGTATCATAGTGCCAAGTTCCATATCAAAGTGCCTCATGCTCGTTTCTGATATCGAGAACGCTGTTCTTTACGATAAGTTTTCCGCTGATTATTCTGCGTCCCTCGTGGTAAGCAGGGTCAACCAGCTTTTTAGCCATGATATCAACGGATACCTCAGCCATTTTGTCAAGGTCAACTTCAACTGTGGTGATAGTCGGTATGCAGATGCTTGAAACGGTGTAATTATCGTAGCCTACAACTGAAATATCCTCAGGCACACGTATGCCCTTTGTACGGAGAGCGGAGATAACACGGAAAGCAGTCTCGTCGCAGTTGCAGACGAAAGCGGTTGGCATATCGTCGGGGAAATCTATCTTTGAGTAGAGGATTCCTCTGTCGTCACGGTCGCCGATTATCCAGTCATCACGGAGTTCAAGCTGGTTTTCGATGATACATTTAACATATCCCAGATAGCGGTCATTGATACTGCTTGTAGCGTTGAGAGTACCGAAGAAGCCTATCTTCTTGTGACCCATTTCCACCAGATAATCTGTGATTATGTAACCGCCGTTGAAGCTGTCGGAATTGATGGAGTCGATATTGTATCGGTTATCGTAGAAATCGACGAAAATAAGCGGGATACTGATCTTGCTGAGCTTGTCGATGAAACTTCTGCGTATCTGACCGATAACGATGATGCCGTCCACCTTGCTGTCGGTGACCATATTCGGGAGAATGCCGTTTTTCTCATTATTTGACTTGATGCACTCATAGATAGTGCAGACATTCATCTGTGAGAGGCGGTTTGAGATATTAGCGGTAAGTTCCCAGTAGAAAGTGCCTCTTGCGCCGACAAAGCGTTCAGCGGTGAGTATACCGACGTTCTTTCCGATTTTCGGGAGAACGGATTTTTTGCGTTCATTCTTGGTATTTGAAGGCTTGTAGCCCATTTTGTCTGCTGTTTCGCAGATCTTTGCTCTCATCTGTTCCGAAACACCGTCACGGCCTGCGAGAGCGTTTGATACAGTAACAACGCTGACACCGAGTTTATTGGCGATATCGAGCATTTTTACTCCGTTTTTCATATAAGATCACCCTTATTATTTTAATGCGGCAAAGCCATTGCAATAAATTTCCGTAAGAAAATGTTATAAATTGATAATACTAAAGAATCGGCTTTGAATAATATCATTTAAGTATTATCGGCATTGCTGTTAGAAAGGCTTAACATAAGCATGAACGGCATATATCCGACGAATCCTTAAAGTGTATTTAACCACGAATATTATACCATGCTTTAATTAAAAAATAAAGAGTTTTTTTGATCTTTGTAGGAAGCGCCAATACTGTGAATTATAAACTATGTAAAATACACATTTTTTGCGGTAAAAAGAGATACAGCCGCCATACACAGCGAATGGCGGCTGAAAAACGGTCATTCCCACATATCCTTAGCCTGAGAGCGAGGAATATATGGTATCACATCGCTGTAACTGTCCCTGTCCTCCTCATCGGCGGGATTTGCAGGAATAAGGCCTGTCATATCGCTCATCGATGCGGAAGGAAGTGTATACTCCAGCTCGCTTTTTTCAGGGTCGGGAACGGGAATATTTTTCTTTTTCTTACTCATAAATATCATCTCCCGTTGATAGGATGTGCGGATAAACGAGAAATATTCACGGGAACGTAAATTTTTCACTTCTGCATAAACCACAAATTCCCCGAATTTTTTTAAGTTAATGCTATGGACAAATTGAACAAATTATGGTATAATATTTGTGAACTACTATAAAAAGCTGTTTCCGACAGCTTCATCATGCCCGATTTATCGGGGCAGGAAAGGATTTGAAATGCTACACGAGAAATCATGCGGAGCGATCGTCTACCGCAAATTTCACGGTAATACAGAAATACTGCTGATAAAACACATCAACAGCGGCCACTGGTCTTTCCCGAAAGGGCACGTTGAAAAAGGCGAGACTGAAGTGGAGACTGCACGCCGTGAGATAATGGAGGAAACCTCCATTGATGTTATTATCGACCCCACTTTCAGGGAAACTGTGACCTATTCGCCTAAAAAAGATACCATAAAGGTCGTTGTGTATTTCCTTGCAAAGGCGAAGAATGTGGATTTTGTACCGCAGGAGGATGAAATAGCCGAAATAAGATGGGTGGACATCTCCTATGCCGCAAATATCCTCTCATACGAAAATGACCGCACGATAGTTTCAAAGGCAAAAACAGCCATAAAAGAGGCTATATGATGATGCGTGATCAGTTGTCAGCGATCATACAACATTGTAGGGACGACCATTGGTCGTCCTCAAATTACCTGAACAAGACCAAAATAAAGGACGCCCAATGGTCGTCCCCAGTCTGTCAAAAAAGTTTGAATCAAGCCTGAAACTCAAACATCGGGTTTCCAAAGGGATCACGGTAGATTATAATATGAAGTGCAACAAATAAAAA
>JAEDMD010000238.1 GCA_016303195.1 Oscillospiraceae bacterium
TAATAAAATATGACTTTTTCGACAATCTGAAAAGAGCAGACCCGAAAGTCTGCTGTTTTGATATTATAAGAAGAATTATGCCTTGTTAACGCTTCCGAAAAGCTCCATCTTCTCCTTGACCTTAGCCTTGATAGCCTCAAAGCCTGGTGCGAGGAGCTTTCTGGGGTCGAAGCCCTTGCCCTGCTTGTCCTTGCCTGCTTCAACATAGCCTCTTGTAGCCTCTGCGAATACGAGCTGGCACTCTGTATTTACGTTGATCTTTGCAACGCCGAGTGAGATAGCCTTTGTGATCATATTGTCAGGGATACCTGTACCGCCGTGGAGAACCAGTGGCATATCGCCAACAGTCTTGTTGATAGCTTCGAGAGTCTCAAAGCTGAGGCCTTCCCAGTTGTCAGGATATACGCCGTGGATGTTGCCGATACCTGCTGCGAGGAAATCTACACCGAGGTCAGCGATCTGCTTGCACTCGTTAGGATCTGCACACTCGCCCTTGCCGATAACGCCGTCTTCTTCACCGCCGATAGCGCCAACCTCAGCCTCGATTGAGAGACCAAGACCGTGAGCAACGTTTACAAGCTCAGTTGTCTTAGCAACGTTCTCGTCGATCGGGAAGTGTGAGCCGTCGAACATGATTGAAGTGAAGCCTGCCTTGATGCACTTGTAGCAGCCCTCATATGAGCCGTGGTCAAGGTGAAGTGCAACAGGAACAGTGATTCCGAGAGACTTGTCCATAGCTGCAACCATAGCTGCTACTGTCTCGAAACCGCACATATACTTGCCTGCGCCCTCAGAAACACCGAGGATAACAGGGCTGTTCAGCTCCTGAGCTGTGAGAAGGATAGCCTTAGTCCACTCAAGGTTGTTGATGTTGAACTGGCCAACTGCGTATTTGCCTGCTCTTGCTTTCTGGAGCATTTCTGTAGCTGAAACTAACATAATTTAAATTCCTCCTGAGAATTACATTTACGGGGTCTTGACCCCATCGTTAATATTATAACACACCTTTCTCAGAATTGCAATAGTTTCATAAAAATTTAGCAATTAGTGCATAGTATAAGTTATTGGTGATTAGTTTGTCAGGCGGTAAAATGCAGATCTGAGCTTAGTTTAAAGGGAGCATCGGAAGTTTTCTCACTTCCTGCCGAGAAAGTAAAGCTGACCGCTGAATGGCGGGATGCTCGTTTTCAGCTTGCCGTCGCTGAAATTGTATTTCGTCTTGCCGTGGGGAGTTCTTCCGCTGTAAAGCTGATCGTCGGAATCAAGCAGAAGCTCAGGCTTGCAGTCGGTGCCGATATTGACGGAATAGTCGGACTGATACCAGTCGGAGAAGTTCAGAATTGCCAGTATATCGCCGTCTGCGCTCTTTCGCCTTATTGCAAATATGCATCTGTCCGCTGAGTTGCAGTCCTCCCACATGAAATTGGTCGGGTCAAAATCGTAGTGCAGTGCGGAATTTTCAAGATATATATGGTTCAGCTTTCTGATGTACTCACGGAATGAGTCATGAAGCGGATATTTCAGCATATCCCAGTCCTGCTCACGTTTTTCATCCCATTCACGAAGCTGTGCAAATTCGCTTCCCATGAAGTTCAGTTTCTTGCCGGGGTGGACTGTCATGTACATATAAAGCGCCCTCGCCTGCGGGAATTTGTCGGGATACTGCCCGTTCATCTTCTGTGCGACTGTTGCTTTTCCGTGTACTACTTCATCATGAGAAAGCGGAAGAATGAAATGCTCATTGTAGAAATAAAGCATTGAGAATGTCAGCTTGTGGTAGTCACGGGTGCGGTACATGGGTGCAGACTGGAAATATTCAAGCGTGTCATGCATCCATCCCAAGTCCCATTTATAGTCGAATCCAAGACCTCCGTCGAAAACAGGTGCAGTTACCTTAGGGTAAGACGATGAATCCTCGGCGGCTATAATTGCAGAGGGATGGCGGGCTTTCAGACCGCTGTTCATGGATTTGAGGAAATCTATTGCAGTTCGGTTCTCGCCACGGTATTCCTGACCGTTCCAGTATATCATGTTCCTGATGGCATCCATTCGCAGACCGTCCATATGATAAACACTGAGCCAGTAATCGGCGGCGGACTGGATGAATGAGCGCACTTCGCCTTTGGAATGCATGAAATTTCTGCTTCCCCATTCATTGTAAGCCGCTTCATCGTCGGGAAATTCATAAAGCCTCGTTCCGTCAAACTCAGTCAGCGCATAATGGTCAACGGCAAAATGAACGGGCACAAAGTCAACGATAACTCCGATTCCTGCGTTATGGCATTTATCCACAAGCTCCATAAGCTGGGCAGGTGTGCCGTAGCGTGAAGTAGGGGAGAAGAAGCCTGTTATCTGGTAGCCCCATGATTCATCGCATGGATGCTCGCTGAGGGGCATGAATTCGATGAAATTATAGCCGTACTCCCTGACATAGCTTATCAGTTCATCGGCGATCTCGGAATAGGTATACCAGCCCTCAGCGTCGATTATCTCATTACCCGTCAATTCGCTTTCGTCATCTGTTTTAAGTCGCTGTGAATCGGGCTTTCTGCGCCATGAGCCGAGGTGGACTTCGTAAATATTCATCGGCTTGTCACGGCAGTCAGTCCGCTTGCTGAGCCAATCCTTGTCGGTAAAGCGGTAGCTTTCGATACTGCGTATCACCGAGCAGGTTCCGGGGCGCACCTCCATTCCGAAGCCGTATGGGTCGCAGTGGTCTATGAAATTACCGTTCCTGTCGTAGATACGGTATTTGTAGCGCATACCCTCCTTAGCTTTCGGGCAAGATACTTTGTAGAAATTGCCGTCGAGAATTTTCTCCATCGGGATATCTTCCCATTCGCTGAAATCGCCTATCAGCGAGACTTTCGAGGCATTGGGAGCGTAAGTGCGGAAAACTGTGCCTTCCTTGTCGGGATGAGCGCCTAAAAACTCATATGCCCCGAAAACTTCGCCCTTATAAAATCCGTAAATGTCCATTCTATCAACTCCTGTCATTGAGAACGATCCACGGCAACAGCATTTACTTTTTTAAAATAATAGAAACCGCCGAAGGCGGCA
>JAEDMD010000021.1 GCA_016303195.1 Oscillospiraceae bacterium
CAATTCTGCGTGAAAACTTGTAGGGAACGCCGCCCTCGGCGTTCCACAGGTGATATTTTGGGCTGCGGCGAAATGGAACGGCGAGGGCGCCGTTCCCTACAAATTGGGACATCATATATAATCGTTATCCACGACAGCAAAATGTGCGCCACTGCAATTTTGATCCGTCCACGCAGTGGACACCACAATTACGCATTACGCATTACGCATTGAACAAAAGCCCTTGATTAAAGCAGAAAAGTGTGGTATAATCAACAATGACTATTATGATAAAGGAAGATAAAAATGCTTGCAAGCCTTATAAATATAAATAAGTATTACAACGGCAATCAGGTGCTGAACAATGTTTCGCTGACCATCGACGAGAGCGACAAGATAGGTCTGGTGGGCAACAACGGATGCGGAAAATCCACGCTTCTGAAAATTCTCACAGGCTCAGTCGATCCCGATCGCACCACCGAAAAGGACGGCATCGTTTCACTTGCTTCAAAGACGACTATCGGCTATCTGGAGCAGATGGGCGGACTTAATTCCGAGAACACCGTCATCGAGGAGATGCGGAGCGTTTTTGCGCCTATACACCGTGCTATCGACCGTCTCCGTGAGATCGAGATAGAAATAGAAATGGGCGATAACTCGTCCGCTGACGAGTATCAGCAGCTTTCCTCATGGGTGGAGGCGAATGACGGCTACAATACCGATGTGAAGATACGCACCATCCTCAACGGCATGGGCTTCACGGGCGATGATCTGAACCGCACAGTTTCGGGATTCAGCGGCGGCGAAAAGACAAGACTCTGCATTTCCCGACTGCTCCTTGAAGAACCGAATCTCCTCATCCTCGACGAGCCGACCAACCACCTCGATTTCAAGACCATCATGTGGCTGGAGGACTACCTGCGAAGCTACAAGGGCGCTGTCCTGATAGTTTCCCATGACCGTTATTTCCTCGACCGCCTCTGTACATCCATCTGCGAGATAGAGCGTGGCACTCTTACCCGATATAAGGGCAATTACACCGCTTTTGTCCGTCAGCGTGAGGAGAGCGATGCAAGACGGGAAAAGGAGTACGAGATGCAGCAGAAGCAGATAGCCCAGATGGAGGACTATGTTGCGAGGAATCTTGTACGTGCATCCACTACGAAAATGGCGCAGAGCCGCAGAAAACAGCTTGAAAAGATGGAGCGCATAGAAAAGCCGTTCCATGACACGAAATCAGCGAAGATACGCTTTACATACGGCATTGAGCCGCCCCTTGATGTTCTCAAGGTAAAGGGTGTCGATATTTCCGTGGGCGAGGGAAGTTCACGTAAAACTCTCGTTGACGAGATAGATTTTGAAGTCCGCAGAGGCGAGAAAATAGGCATTATCGGCGACAACGGCATTGGAAAGTCAACTCTGCTGAAGATCATACAGGAGAAACTGCCCCATAAGGGACTCGTCCGCTGGAACAGCAATATCAAAATAAGCTATTTCGAGCAGGAAAGCACCAATCTCAACAAGGCGCTGACCGTTATGGAGGAACTCCACAGCCGCTATCCGTCGATGTCCGAACTGGAAGTCCGCAGTCTCCTTGCACAGGTGAGACTGGTGGGGGAGAATGTTTTCAAGGAAACGGGAGTTATCAGCGGCGGTGAGAGGGCTAAACTCTGCTTTGCGATAATGATGCAGGAGCATGGAAATGTCCTCATCCTCGACGAGCCGACAAACCATCTCGACCTCAGCTCAAAGGAAGCTATTGAAGAAGCATTGCAGGAATATACGGGAACTGTCATTTTCGTGTCCCATGACCGATATCTGCTGAGCAAGATCGCAGACAGGCTTATTGAGCTTACCGACGGAAGTTTCCGTGAGCATAACTACGGATTCGAGAAATATCTGGATGTTCTCCGTGATGAGCAGGCGGAGCAGAAGCGTATCGCCGATGCGGAGAAATTCGCAAAAGCCGCCGAAGCCGCAAAGGAAAAGCAGGTCAAGACCTACCGAAGCAAACAGCAGAGAAGCGCCGATGCCGCAAGAAAGAACGAAATGCGCCGTCTTGAAAAGGAGATCGACGAATTACAGGCAAAAATAGACGCTCTTTCCGAGGAGATAACCAAAGAGGAAGTTTACAGCGACTATGAGCTTATGAACAGCAAATGTGCCGAAATAGACGCATTAAAGCAGAAAATGGACGAAAACTTTGAACTCCTCATCGAAATGGAAGGATGATCTCAGAAATCAGAAAGCAGAAAGCAGAGATCAGAAAGCAGAGATCAGAAAGTGGAGATCAGAAAGTAGAAAGCAGTAGTGGTATTTGGTCTGAGGACTGCCAAAGGCAGCCCCTACAATTTTTTGTATTCTGATTTGCGTGGGACAGTGGACACGTAAATTACGAATTAAAAAAATTCCATAGGAATTTTTTTCATAAAGGTCTTGCATTGTATCGGGAAATGTGATATAATGTATTTAATGACTATGCGGAGACGTTCCGCAAATACCTACGGAGGATAAATAAAATGAAACATATCAAGACTATCAATAAGGCTAATCTGAAGGAATCTGCTAAGAAGGGCGGCTGCGGCAAGTGCCAGGCTTCATGTCAGTCAGCTTGCAAGACTTCATGCACAGTTGCTAACCAGAAGTGCGAGAGATAATCACATTTCAGCACAAAGCCGAGGCAGTATGAAAATGCTGCCTCTATTTTTTGCAAAAATATTTTCTTCAACCTGATAATATTCTTATGGAGTGATAATATGAAAATAATTACTTCTGAATTACTGGAAATGTCATATGATGAGTTGATTGAATATTTTATAAAGAAGAACGGTCAACCAGAGCATGATTATTTTCACACAGAGGAATGTAGGTCTGTTCATGAAAAAAATTCCCGAACAAAAGAGGGGTTAGAGATTCATCATATTGATGAGAATAAATATGCATTATTATCGTCAAAAGAATCTGCTAAAATGCATCCATATGAGTGTCAAAAGGCTGTAAGACTTGTTTATGTTAATGTATTAGAACATTTATTATTGCATATTAAAATATATGAAGAAGAATGCCAAAAATTTGTAAAAACAGGAAAACACCCTAAACTCGGAATAATAGGAGTATACTTTTTATCAAACCGAATTAATGGATATTTTTCAAAAGAATCGCCACCTGAAGGGTGGCATAAAAATATGTTTAACGCAATTAAAGAAAATTATGACGATTTTGTAAAAGAACTGTTATATCATTTAAATGTTAAACGCAATTACTTTAAAAATAAAAATTGGCGCTTGTATAATGAAATCAAGACGCTTTCAAAAATACAAAACGGAAATGTTGATAAGAATTTGTTTAAGCTATTGTTAAAAGAAAATGCGGATATTTTCCCTTTTTATGTTGGAGATTGTGTTTATCATGATAAATTTGGAAAAGGCAAAGTGCTACATATTGGTTTTATTAAAAAAGATGATTATGTTATATATGAAATTGATTTTGAGGAATGTGGTAAAAAGTATATAGCGGCTATTTATCAAGGAATGAGAAGAGTTTAATATTAGGAGGAATTTTATATAATGATACATAAGTACAAGCTCAACGGCTTCAATATAGTTCTGGATGTCAACAGCGGCGGTGTTCATCTGGTGGACGAGCTGACCTACGATCTCCTCGATATCATCGAGCCGCCATTTGAGGAAAAATGTCCTCAGCAGGTCATCGACCGTCTCTCCGACAAGTACCCTGCCGAGGAAATAAGCACCTGTTATGACGAGATCGCAGAGCTTTACAATGACAAGATCCTCTTTTCCGAGGACGATTATGAGAAGTATGCAAAGTATTCCGTTGCTTCACCTGTAAAGGCAATGTGCCTGAATATCGCACATGACTGCCAGCTCAGATGTAAGTACTGCTTCGCTTCAACAGGCGATTTCGGCAAGGGACGCAAGCTGATGTCTCTTGAAACAGGCAAGCACGCAATTGACTTCCTCCTCGAAAATTCGGGCGACAGACCGAATCTGGAGCTTGACTTCTTCGGCGGTGAGCCACTGATGAACTTCAAGGTGGTAAAGCAGATAGTTGAGTACGCAAGAAGCCGTGAAAAGGAATTCAACAAGAAATTCCGCTTCACCATCACCACAAACGGACTGCTTCTGGATGACGAGAAGATAGATTTCATCAATAAGGAAATGTCCAACGTTGTCCTCTCCATCGACGGAAGAAAGGAAGTCAATGACTATTTCCGAGTTCTTCCAAACGGTCAGGGATGCTATGATATGATAATCCCCAAGTACAAAAAGCTGGTCGAGGGCAGAGGCGACAAGGAATACTATGTAAGAGGAACATTCACCAACCGCAACAAGGATTTCAGCAATGACGTTTTTGCGCTGTATGAAGCAGGATTCGACCAGATATCCGTTGAGCCTGTTGTGGGCGATTCCGACGAGTATGCTCTCACAATGGAGGATATCCCTGAGATATTCAAGGAATATGAGCATCTTGCCGACCGTATTATTGAAAACGAGAAGAACGGAAAGAAGTTCAATTTCTTCCATTTCATGATCGACCTCGATCAAGGCCCTTGCGCTATCAAGCGTCTGAGAGGATGCGGATGCGGAAATGACTACGTTGCCATCACTCCCGACGGTGATATTTTCCCATGTCACCAGTTTGTAGGAATTGACGAGTACAAGATGGGCAACATCGACGAGGGCACTTTCGATCAGGAGATGAAAGCAGATTTCGCACAGGCGCACGTTTATTCAAAGCCTGAGTGCCGTGAATGCTGGGCAAAGTTCTATTGCAGCGGTGGATGCAATGCCAATAATTACCAGTATGAAGGCGATATCCGCAAGGCTCACAAGATATCATGCGAGCTTGAAAAGAAGCGTCTTGAATGTGCTATAATGCTCAAAGCAATGCGTATGTACGGCGATGCTGAATAATACCATATTACGTAGGGACGGCCATTGGCCGTCCTTTGTTTTTTAATGAATAAAGAATAATTGCGGTGTCCTCTTACTGGGAAAGATTTAGATTTGGATGATCCGAGGACGGCCAATGGCCGTCCCTACATAATAGCACTTGTGCTTTTTGGATGATATGCACTAACGACTAACGATTTACAGCTATCGAAATATGCAATCATACAAAAGAGAAGAAATAATGCAGCACTTTGAGCGTTTCGCCCGACTATTGTTTATGAAAAGCGAAACACGATCAACATTACCGAGTGCGCATAAGTATTGTACGATTGATTCGACTTCCGGGAGGTAAAGCCAATGACCGCTAAGGAAATAAATGATCTTATGCGAAGATCGCCTGACGAGGCGTACCGTGCCCTGCTGAAAGAGTTGGGGCGCTACGTCTATGTCATAGTATTCAACAAACTCAGAAGCTGTGGAACTAACGAGGATATCGAAGAATGTGTCAGCGATGTTTTCGCAGAATTGTTCGTTGCTGTTGAGGACGGGGGAGTGAATGACCCGAAAAAACTTGCAGGTGCTATTGCGAAGCGCCGTGCAGTTGACCATTTCCGCAGACTTACCACAAACGGCAGAAATACTGTATCCGTTGACGACGAGGAGTTCCCTGAGATCGCAGGACAGTTTGACGTTGAGGAAATGTCCGACAGCAGCGAGATGAGACGGATACTGCTGAGGGAGATAAATTCTCTCGGTGAGCCTGATTCCACTATACTTATGCAGAAATTCTACTACAACAAAACGTCTGCCGAAATCGCAGAAACCGTAAGAATGACAGCTTCAACAGTGCGTTCAAGGTGTACGAGGGCGATGGAGCGTCTGAGGACATCACTTTCGGCAGCAGGCATAACAAGATAGGGGGCAGGGCTATGAAAAAGAATATGTTTGATCTTCTTGAAAATTCGGGGGAGGGTGAGCTTGATATGATAGACCGCCTGTCACCTGAGTTCAGCGATGAGCAGTTTGAAAGAATACTCGAAATGAGTAAAAGAAAAAGAAATATAATCAGAGCGGCAAAAGAAAGTAAAAATATAAATTTAAATGCAGGAAATGGCGAAGTTATGCCTGTTGAGGAGTACAAGCGGCCTGCTTGGATCAGGATGCTTGCTGCGGCGGCTTCACTGGTGCTTCTCGGCGGCGGACTTGCTCTGGCACACAGCTTCATTAAGCGCTCAAAGCCTGAAACACCGATAGTTGTACCAAATATTTCAGCTACGACCGTTACTGCAGCAACGGTTACAACCGACAGTGAAAATGCCGATATCACCACAGTTACCGCAGATGTAACAGCCGAAGTAAGCGGAACAGTTACCGTTCCTGCCGCAGTTTCGGGCGAAACATCCGCAGCCTCATCAACTCAGAACAGCACATCCGCTCATGTTACTTCTCAGGCACAGGCAGTTACGACAATTGCCGAAAATACAGCCGAAGAACCTGTTGTTACCGAAAATCCTGCTTACAGGGCAGAGGCTGAGGAATGGTCACGAAACTACTTTGATGCAAGGGATATTTCTCTTCTGAACTATGACTATCTGGATACGATTGATACATTTGAAGCACAGCGACTTGTTATTTACTTGGATTATGGGGCAACCGTGGAAGATCAGCCTCGTGAAAACCATACCATGACATTTGTTCATTATGTAAATCCGAAGTTCAGCAGTGTTGAAGATATCAAAGCAGACCAGGTGAAATATGTTTTCAATGATTATGATGAAAATGGTCAGAACATGAATTCATGGATGCTTGACAGATATTATAGCATGAAAGTAGAACCCGGACAGGTCATTGAAGATAACTGGTACAATAAATATGACTACTACCCAATGTTTACTGAATATAACGGAAAAATATACAGATGCGTATATGATGACGGTCGTACGCAGTTCGGATCAGATGATCAGGAGATGCTGAATCAGGCTTTAAATCGCAAATGGTATGTACAGAACTGCAACAGCGATTGCTTTGAATTGATTGAGTTGAGGGGAAATTATGAAAGCTTGGGAAGTTGGTATAGTGTACAGAAAGTTAACGGTGAATGGAGAATAACAGAAAGCAGAGCGCTGGATGAAGTTTATTCGGAAGATGAAATTATGAGAAAGTATGCTGAATATAAGGTGAATTGACTGCCTTGAAATTATTCCAAAAAACACCTCGTAAAACAAAATAAAACAGTTCAAAACGATGAAAAAAGCGGAGAGGTCTTGACTTCTCCGCTTTTATATATTATAATAATATAATGTATCAATATGGAATAATGTTCCTATTATCATGTAATTATATCATACAAAATCACTCTTGTCAATAGTTTTCTGAAAAAACTTTTTCAGAGTGTGCGGTATAATTATTTTCAATCCGCCAAAATAACGAATCAGTAAGGAGGATCCGCCTATGGTGAATGTTACACCTAAGCAGCTGGGTAAAAATGTCAGAATGAGCTTCGGCAAGATCACCGAGCCCCTTGAAATGCCGAACCTTATCGAGGTGCAGAAAAACTCGTATCAGTGGTTCAGAGAGGAAGGTCTTCGTGAAGTCTTCCGTGATATGACCGCTATCACCGATTATAACGGCAACCTCGTCCTTAATTTCAAGGACTATCGCTTCGACGATACCCCGAAATACTCTCTCGCAGAGTGTAAGTCAAGAGGCGCTACGTATCAGGTAGCTATGCGTGCTACTGCTACTCTCGCCAACAAGGAAACAGGCGCTGTAAGCGAAAGTGAGATCTATATGGGCGATTTCCCGCTCATGACAGACAGCGGTACTTTCGTTATCAACGGTGCTGAACGTGTTATCGTCTCACAGCTGGTTCGTTCACCTGGCGTTTACTACGCTTTCGAGAAGGACAAGACAGGTAAGGACCTTTTCAATACAACAGTTATCCCTAACCGTGGTGCATGGCTGGAATACGAAATGGACTCCAATGATGTTGTCTATGTCCGTATAGATAAAAACCGTAAGATCCCGATCACTACCTTCATCAGAGCCCTCGGCGAAGAAGGTACCGACGAGGAGATCTACGCTACTTTCGGCGAGGATGACCGCTTAAAGCAGACTATCCTCCAGAAAGACCAGACCAAGAACAAGTCCGATGCGCTCATCGACGTTTACAAGAAGCTCCGTCCGGGCGAGCCTCCTACGGTCGAAAGCTCTCTCACACATCTGAACAACCTGTTCTTCGATGCAAAGAGATACGACCTCTGCCGTTTCGGACGCTATAAGTACAACAAGAAGCTGGGCATCGCTTCAAGACTTGCAGGCCACATCCTCGCACAGCCCGTTATCAACGAAATGACAGGCGAGATCCTTGCTGACGAGGGCGAGCTTGTAACATATGACAAGGCTTGCGAGATCGAGCAGGCAGGTGTATACGAGGCTTTCGTTACCGTTGAAGCAAAAGAGTACTACACAGATGAACGTGGCGAAACTTCCATCCGCATGGTCGAAAAGACCGTCAAGATCATCGGCAACGGCATGGTCGATATCAAGGGCTATGTTGATTTCGACGTTGAGAAGTACGGTATCAACGAGAAAGTTTCCTTCAAGGTACTCAAAAATATCCTTGATACTGCCGCTGACGATGACGAGCTGGAAGAAATGGTCAAGAAGATGGCTGACGATCTCGTTCCGAAGCACATCATCCTCGACGATATCATCGCTACTATCAGCTACTTCATCAACCTCTGCGAGGGCGTCGGCACTGTTGACGATATCGACCACCTCGGCAACAGACGTATCCGCTCTGTCGGCGAGCTTCTCCAGAACCAGTTCCGTATCGGCTATGCCCGTATGGAAAGAAGCATCCGTGAGAGAATGAACATCCAGACACAGGATGTTAACACACTCACACCTCAGATGCTCATAAATATCAGACCTATCTCCTCAGCAATGAAGGAATTCTTCTGCTCCTCACCGCTGTCACAGTTCATGGATCAGAACAACCCTCTTGCAGAGCTTACTCATAAGAGACGTCTTTCAGCCCTCGGACCGGGCGGTCTTTCACGTGACCGTGCAGGATTTGAGGTTCGTGACGTTCATTACAGCCACTACGGAAGAATGTGTCCTATCGAGACTCCTGAAGGCCCGAATATCGGACTTATCTCCTATCTGGCTACTTTCGCAAGGATCAACGAATACGGCTTCATCGAAGCTCCTTACCGTAAGGTGGACAAGGAAACAGGTGTCGTAACAAATGAAGTCGTTTACATGACTGCCGATGTGGAGGACAACTTCGTCGTTGCTCAGGCTAACGAACCGCTTACAGAAGACGGAAAGCTGGCAAGACCCAGAGTTAATGCTCGTCACCGTGACCAGATCCTCGAATGTGAGCGTGAAAAGGTAGACTACATGGATGTATCTCCTAAGATGGTCGTTTCTGTCGCTACATCAATGATCCCGTTCCTCGAAAACGATGACGCTAACCGTGCGCTCATGGGTTCAAATATGCAGAGACAGGCTGTTCCGCTCCTCAAGACAGAGCGTCCTTTCGTTGGTACAGGTATGGAATACAAGGCTGCTGTTGACTCAGGTGTTTGTATCGTTGCTGACTGCGACGGTAAGGTAACATATGTTGACGCAGATAAGATACACCTCATAGATACAACAGGTATCGAGCATAAGTACGAGCTTATCAAGTTCAAGCGCTCCAACCAGGGTACTTGTGTAAACCAGAGACCTATCGTTACTGTGGGCGAGGAGATCAAGAAGGGTCAGGTACTTGCTGACGGCCCTGCTACCGCTGACGGTGAAATTTCCCTCGGTAAGAATGCCCTCATCGGCTTCATGACATGGGAAGGTTATAACTACGAGGATGCCGTTCTCCTTAACGAGCGCCTTGTAAGAGAAGATGTATTCACATCAGTTCATATAGAAGAATACGAGATCGAGTGCCGTGATACAAAGCTCGGACCTGAGGAGATCACAAGAGATATCCCGAACGTCGGTGACGATGCTCTTGCAAACCTCGACGAGAACGGTATCATCCGCATCGGTTCGGAAGTAAACTCAGGCGATATCCTCGTCGGCAAGGTAACTCCTAAGGGCGAGACAGAGCTTACTGCCGAAGAAAGACTCCTCCGTGCGATCTTCGGTGAAAAGGCACGTGAAGTGCGTGACAACTCACTTAAAGTTCCTCACGGTGAATCAGGCGTTATCGTTGACGTTAAGGTATTTACCCGTGAAAACTGCGACGAACTCAGCGCAGGCGTAAATATGCGTGTTATCTGCTACATCGCTCAGAAGCGTAAGATCTCCGTCGGCGATAAGATGGCTGGCCGTCACGGTAACAAGGGTGTCGTTTCACGTATCCTTCCTGAGGAAGATATGCCGTTCCTCCCTGACGGTACACCGCTGGATATCGTACTCAACCCTCTCGGCGTTCCTTCACGAATGAACATCGGACAGGTACTTGAAGTACACCTCGGTATGGCTTGTAAGGCTCTCGGCTGGCATATCATGACTCCTGTATTCGACGGCGCTCACGAAGATGATATCCGTGAATTCTTCAAGCAGGCAAACGAACACGCTAAGGCTCATAAGGACGATATGTTCGAGCTGAAGGCTATGGATAAGGTAATAAATCCTAATGCTCTCGAATTTACAGAAGACTGTAAGTTCACTCTCTACGACGGACGTACAGGTGAAAAGTTCGACAACCGTGTAACAGTGGGCTATATGTACTACCTCAAGCTCCACCACCTCGTTGACGATAAGATCCATGCCCGTTCAGTCGGCCCGTACGCTCTCGTTACTCAGCAGCCGCTCGGCGGTAAGGCTCAGTTCGGCGGACAGCGTTTCGGTGAGATGGAAGTTTGGGCACTGGAGGCTTACGGTGCGGCTTACACACTTCAGGAAATTCTTACTGTCAAGTCGGATGATACCATCGGCCGTGTAAACACATACGAAGCTATCGTCAAGGGTCAGAACGTTCCTACTCCGGGTATCCCTGAGTCATTCAAGGTTCTTATCAAGGAAATGCAGTCACTCTGTCTTGATGTCAAGGTTCTCGACATCAATCAGCAGGAGATCGACCTCAAGCAGAACTTCGATGATGAAGATCCGATGCCTTCACATGATTCATTTGCAGACGAGGATACCGCAGACACAACAAGCTACTCCGACGGAGATATCGAAGATGCAGGATTCAGCATGGACGGCGAGGACGAAGATGAAGGAGACCTCGGAATGGATGAGGGCGATGATGTATTCAGCTTCGACGACGATGAATCCGATCTCGCTCTCGGCGATGAGGAAGACGACGATATTTTCGACAGCTTCGACATTGACGACTCCTCCGACGAGGACTAACCATAAGCAAATAGTAGTGAATAAAGAATAATGAATAATTGCGGTACAGCCACAGGCTGAACGTATGGACGTTTCTCACGTGAGATGCTGCGATTCCGAATTCCGCATTCTGAATTCCGCATTCATAAAGCAGGAGGTAGCAGTTTGGAATTTACAACTTTTGAATCAATAAAGATCGGTCTCGCTTCACCCGAACAGATCAGAAGCTGGTCATACGGCGTTGTTGAAAGACCTGAAACCATAAATTACAGAACACAGAAGCCTGAAAGAGACGGCCTTTTCTGTGAAAGAATATTCGGACCTACCAAGGACTGGGAGTGCCACTGCGGTAAGTTCAAGAAGATCCGCTTCAAGGGCAAGGTTTGTGACCGCTGCGGCGTTGAGGTCACAAGAGCAAGAGTAAGACGTGAGAGAATGGGTCACATCGAGCTGGCCGCTCCTGTTTCTCATATCTGGTACTTCAAGGGCACACCGTCACGTATCGGTCAGGTGCTTGAAGTTTCCCAGAAAAGACTGGAGGAAGTTCTCTACTTCACAAAGTATATCGTTACAGATCCGGGTAATACCGAGCTTCTGAAAAAACAGCTCCTCTCCGAGAAGGAATATCTGTCATACCTCGAAAAGTACGGCGATGACTTCAAGGCTGAAATGGGCGCTGAGGCTATCAGAAAGCTCCTCAATGAGTATGACCCTGCAAGATATGATACTCACAAGCAGAGACTTGTGGAAATGGGCAAGATCTCCCTCGGCGGAAAAAAGGTCACCTGCTTCAACAAGCCAACTGAGTGCCAGTGCGAAGAATGCCGTAAGTTTGCTGAACTTGAAGGCATTGACTGGAGAAACAACCTCGAAATAGTTGCCGATGACCTTAAAGCTGAGCTGGAAGGACTTCCTGCCGGTCAGAAGAAGGTAAAGCTCTTAAAGAGACTCCAGATCATCGAGGCATTCAGACTTTCAGGCAATAAGCCTGAGTGGATGATACTCAGCGTTGTGCCTGTTATCCCGCCTGATATCCGTCCTATGATAATGCTGGACGGCGGACGTTATGCTACATCAGACCTTAACGACCTTTACAGACGAGTTATCAACAGAAACAACCGTCTCAAGAGAATGCTCGAACTTGACGCTCCTGATATCATCGTCAGAAACGAAAAGCGTATGCTTCAGGAAGCTGTTGATGCTCTCATCGACAACGGCAGACACGGCAGACCTGTTACAGGTCCAAGCAACCGTGCCCTCAAATCCCTGTCAGATATGCTTAAAGGTAAGCAGGGACGTTTCCGTCAGAACCTCCTCGGTAAGCGTGTTGACTACTCAGGACGTTCCGTTATCGTTGTAGGCCCTGAACTGAAAATGTATCAGTGCGGTCTGCCTAAGGAAATGGCTCTCGAACTTTTCAAGCCTTTCGTATTAAAGAGACTTGTTGACAAGAAGGCTATCGCAAATATCAAGTCCGCAAGAAAACTCATAGACCGTGCCGACAATAAGGTATGGGATGCTCTTGAGGACGTTATCAAGGATCACCCTGTTATGCTGAACCGTGCCCCCACGCTTCACCGTCTGGGTATTCAGGCATTCGAGCCTATCCTTGTTGAAGGCCGTGCTATCAAGCTCCATCCTCTCGTATGCTCTGCGTTCAACGCTGACTTCGACGGTGACCAGATGGCCGTTCACCTTCCGCTTTCCGCAGAAGCTCAGGCTGAGGCACGTTTCCTCATGCTTGCCGCTAACAACCTGCTGAAACCGTCAGACGGTAAGCCAGTTGCCGTTCCTTCACAGGATATGGTACTCGGTTCATACTACCTGACAATGGATAAGCCCGGCGAACCAGGCGAGGGCAAGGTATTCCGTGACGTTAACGAAGCTCTTATGGCTTACAACGAGCATGATGTATCTCTCCACGCTAATATCAAGGTAAAGATCACTAAGGATATCGGCGACAAGAAGGTATCCAAGATAATCGACGCAACTGTCGGCAGACTCATCTTCAACGAGAATATCCCGCAGAATCTGGGCTACGTTGACAGAACAAACTCCGACAAGCAGTTCGACCTTGAAGTTGCATTCCTCGTTGGCAAGAAACAGCTCTCCGATATCATCGAGCGCTGTATCAAAATACATGGCACAACTACAACTTCCGAAGTTCTTGACCGTATCAAGGCTCTCGGATACAAATATTCAACAAGAGCAGCTCTTACTGTTGCAGTCTGCGATGCTACCATCCCGCCTGCAAAGAAGTCCATCCTTGCAAAGGCTGACGAAGAAGTTGCTGAGATCACATCAGAATACGAATTCGGCTATATTTCTGAGCAGGAGAAGTCCAAGAAGATCATCGCTCTCTGGACAGATACCAACGATCAGGTTACAGCCGCACTGAAGGCAAACTTCGACCGCTACAATCCTATCTGGATGATGGCTGACTCAGGTGCCCGTGGTTCTATCTCTCAGATCAGACAGCTTGCAGGTATGCGTGGACTTATCGCTAATACCTCCGGTGCAGTTATCGAGATCCCGATCAGAGCTAACTACCGTGAGGGTCTTAACATTCTGGAATACTTCATCGCTTCACGAGGCGCTCGAAAGGGTCTGGCTGATACGGCTCTCCGTACCGCTGACTCAGGTTACCTGACCCGTCGTCTGGTTGACGTTTCACAGGACGTTATCATCCGTGAGGAGGACTGCGGAACTACCGACGGTATCGAAGTATTCGAGATCAGAAACGGCAACGAAGTTGTCGAGCCGTTCGATGAGCGTCTTGTCGGCAGATACCTCGCTGAGGATCTCCGTGATGCAAAGGGCGAGATCATCGTTTCAAGAAACAAGCTCCTTAATGACGCAGATGCTAAGAAGATCATCGACGCAGGCGTTGAGGAGATCAAGATACGTTCAGTACTGACCTGCCGTGCAAAGACAGGTGTATGCGCTAAGTGCTACGGTGCAAACCTTGCATTCAACAACATGGTTTCCGTCGGTGAAGCTGTTGGTGTTATCGCTGCACAGTCTATCGGTGAGCCTGGTACACAGCTTACTATGAGAACCTTCCATACCGGCGGCGTTGCTTCTGCCGATGCGGAAGATATCACACAGGGTCTTCCACGAGTTGAGGAACTTTTCGAGAGCAGACGTCCTAAGGGTGCTGCAATTCTTTCAAGGATCTCAGGAAAGATCCACATCGAGGAAGTAAAGACCACTACAAATATCATCGTCAACAACGACGAAACAGGCGAATCTGAGAACTACATGATCCCGTACAACCTGAAGATCCGTGTTCAGGAAGGCGAGGAGATCGAAAAGGGAACAAGACTTACCGAAGGTAATATCTATCCTGCCGACATCCTCAACATCCTCGGAACAAAGGCTGTACAGAACTACATCATCAATGAAGTTCAGAAGGTTTACCGTTTACAGGGTGTTGATATCAACGATAAGCACATCGAAGTTATCGTTCGTCAGATGCTCCGCAAGGTCAAGGTAGAGGAGTCAGGCAGCAGCTATCTGCTTCCGGGCACACTTGTTGACAGCAAGAAGATCGACGAGATCAACGAGGAGCTTCAGGCACGTATCGATGCAGGCGAGTACGATGTACACCTTGTAGAAGTAAGCCCTGTTCTTCAGGGTATCACAAAGGCTTCATCCAATTCAGACAGCTTTATGTCCGCCGCTTCCTTCCAGGAAACAACAAAGGCGCTCACAGATGCGGCTATCAGCGGCAAGAGCGACAGACTGCTCGGACTTAAAGAAAATGTTATCATTGGTAAGCTCATCCCTGCCGGTACAGGTATGGAGTGTTACAGACAGGTGGAAGTCGTTAAGAACGAAGGCTACACCGAGCATACTGCAACTCCGATCAATACACAGATCTGATAAAAAGGGCATCCGATTTTTCGGATGCCCTCAGTCTGTCGAAAAACTTAAATACTGGGTTTCCAAAGGGATCACATCCCTTTGGTCAGGTCAAGG
>JAEDMD010000239.1 GCA_016303195.1 Oscillospiraceae bacterium
CCCGTACAGAGAGCCTTGATTTCCGAGTATGTAAGAGCCTGCTGGTCTACGTCCTGACATTTCGGTGATGCTCCATAAAGAAGTATCTCCAATCAAGACAAATAAGCAGGCTATGAAAAGAAGCGGTGTGCAAAGTTTGAAAAGCACATCGCTATTTTTTCTTTGATAGTAATCTCCTACTTGAAATCCCCTCCGATAAATGCTATAATGGTAAAAAAGCCTTGAGGTGATCCTATGCCGAACATACTGATAATAGATGACGATGCCCATATCAACGATGTTGTCGCCAAAGCCCTGCAGGCTGAAGGATACAGCGTAACAAGCGCCTATTCGGGAACAGAAGCGTTGCTGCTGCTATCGCAGAGCAGACCCGATCTGGTCTTACTTGACCTTATGCTCCCGGGACTTACAGGCGAGGAACTGCTTCCGCAGATCAGGGATATTCCCGTCATAGTGGTAAGTGCCAAAGCCGATGTGACATATAAAGTGGAGCTGCTCATCGGCGGTGCGGCTGACTATGTCACCAAGCCCTTTGATATGAAAGAACTGCTTGCAAGGATCATGGTGCAGCTGCGGAAGAACGAAAGAGCTGCCGACAAGGCGCTCCTCAGTTATCGGGAGCTTACCCTCGATACGGATAAACATATCATCTCCGCAAACGGCAGTGAACAAAAGCTGACAAGAACGGAGTTTGCTATCCTGAAACTGCTCATGCAAAATCCTGAGCAGGTCGTTGCAAAGCTGACGATATTAAACCGCATAAGCCTTGATACCCCCGACTGTACCGAAGATTCGCTGAAAAGCCATATCTACAATCTTCGCAAGAAGCTGAAAGCCCTGACAGGCAAGGAGTATATTTCATCGGTATGGGGAATAGGCTTTATGCTGAACGAAAAATCTTGACTTTTTCTTCACTTTTTTCTTTACCGTTTTCTTCACTTTTTTGTTGTATAATGTTTTCAGAAACAGGTTAGGAGGTCAAACTATGGACTATGTTCTGAAAACTAACGCTCTTTGCAAGCACTATAAGGACTTCAAAGCCCTGAACGGTCTGACGATGAGTGTCCCGAAAGGCTCGATATACGGCTTTGTCGGTAAAAACGGCGCAGGCAAAACAACACTTATCCGCCTTGTATGCGGATTACAGCTCCCCACAAGCGGCAGCTTCGAGCTGTACGGTGTGGGGCACTCCGATAAGGAAATTTCAAAATCAAGGCGCAGAATGGGTGCAGTCGTGGAAACGCCGTCTATCTATCTTGATATGACAGCGGAGGACAATCTGAAACAGCAGTACCGCATTTTGGGTATGCCGAGCTTTGACGGTATCACGGAGCTTCTGAAGCTGGTCGGTCTTGAAAACACGGGCAGGAAAAAAGCGAAGAACTTCTCCCTCGGTATGCGTCAGCGGCTGGGCATCGCCGTTGCACTCTGCGGCGATCCCGATTTTCTCGTACTGGACGAGCCGATCAACGGACTTGACCCCCAGGGTATCATTGAGATAAGAGAGCTGATACTGAAACTCAACCGTGAGCAGAAGATCACGGTGCTTATTTCCTCGCATATCCTTGATGAGCTGTCGAGACTTGCTACGCATTACGGCTTTATCGACAGCGGACGCATTGTCCGTGAAATGAGTGCGGAGGAGCTGGAAGCCGCCTGCCGCAAGTGTATGCGTATCACTGTCACCGATACGGCGGTGCTGGCGAGTGTGCTTGACGAAATGAGGCTTGAATATTCAGTTATTGACGATAAGACAGCCGATATTTATGCAAAGCCTAATATCACTCAGCTTTCCCTGGCACTTGCAAAGGACGGCTGCGAGGTACTCTCGTTGGAAGAGCATGACGAGAGCCTTGAGAGCTTTTACATCTCGCTGGTAGGAGGTGCGGACAATGGCTAAGCTGCTGAATGCAAATTTTCACGAGCTTTTAAAATCAAAATATTTTTATATCACAATAGTGGCATCTGCGTTTTTCGGAGCGTTTTTAACGGCAGGAATGTATCTGTATCCTAATTTCAATATGCCCGAAAATTCAGGCATCGTATTGACTAAGGATAATATCCTCGGTATCGTGCCGAGCTTTGCGGCGATACTGATCCCCTTCGCAGCGTCGGCAACGGTCGCTGTACTTCTCGATTCTCAGTACAACCACGGCACTATAAGAAATATGCTGGTCAGCGGCCACACCCGCACGGAGATCTTTCTGGCCGATCTTCTTGCAATGAGCGCCGCTGCGGTGATATACTTTGTCTGCTATCAGCTGGCAGTTTTTTCGGTGGCGGTATTCGCCTTTGATTACGACGGATACAGGCTGAAAGCGGCTCTGGTGTCCCTTTCCGTGATGCTCGTTATGCTTATATGCGTAAGCACAGTTGTTTCTCTTTTGCTTGGAAATCTTATGCGCGGCGGAAAGCTCACGGTGGTGATACTTGTGGTGCAGTATGCCCTCAATCTCTCCATCGTACTGGGAATGTTCAAAAAGGACAACAAGGCCATGGAGCTTCTTGCAAGGGTCTTCCCCCAGAGCAGTTTGTTCGATTTTTCTTATTACACGGTACCCGACGGGATAAAAAGAACCTGATGATCTCAGCAGTCATGATCGTGGTATTTTCGGTGATCGGGCTTATCCACTTTCAGAAATGTGACATAAAGTAGGTGTGTAAATGGGCTGGGTGCTTGCTTCGGCGATCGCATTGATCGTTGTTTTATTGATAAAAATATATCTTCTGAAAAAATCGGCACGAGAGATAGGGGACAAGTTTGCCGACAGACTGAAAACCGACACCAATACCTTAGTTGACATTTCTTCCCGTGACAAGGATATGTGTGAGCTTGCCGACAGCATCAACAAGCAGCTGAAAATACTCAGAAAAGAACATCTGCAATATCATCAGGGCAATACCGAGCTGAAAAATGCAATAACGAATATATCCCACGACCTGCGCACACCGCTGACAGCTATCGCAGGCAATCTCTATATGATCGGAAAAACAGACGATCTGTCCGAGATCAGAGAGTATGTCGGCGCAATCGAAGAACGCACGGAAGCGAT
>JAEDMD010000022.1 GCA_016303195.1 Oscillospiraceae bacterium
TTCGGGAAGGAATACAAATGCAGAGATCTTGCCTTCCTGATTACAGAAATAAGAAAAGAATTCTTCATACGTCGGTTCAGCAGGTGCTTCAAACGGCATCGTTCGCCGATTGATGGTCGGTATCCACAGCTTGCCTGCCTGAGTATAGCTGCGGATATAGTTCTTCGCATTCTCTAAAAGCTCATCCTCAAATAAAGGGAAAACATATTCATCGCCGCTTATCTCATCGCTGTCCTCTGTTCCGTAAGCGCAAAAACGTCTGCCCTCATCATCCTCAAGGGTATAGGTCGTGGGTCTCTTTTCGGGTATCGGCGTGTCCCAAAACTCCCACTGAACATCTCTGCATATGAATTTGAACTCCTTGCCGTACTTTGCATTCAGCTTTTCGAGCGCCGCCTGTTCCTCTGACGGTACTTTCTCTATGTCATCGGTATAAATCTCGCTCTCATATTCTTCGGTGGTCATTTCTGTCTCAGTGACAGCTTCGGCAGTTGTCACAGCAGAGGTTGTTGTTTCAGTAGTAGTTGTTGTCACAGCAGAAGTTGTTGTTTCAGTGGCAGTTGTTTCGATCACGGTGTCAGTGTTAACGATCGCTGTTCCTGTTTCGACATGGACTGTAACTTCCGATCGTTCTGATGTTTCGTTCTTTGATGTTTCCGATGATGCGGCATTTTTTTCAGAACAGCCCGTGAGCATGAGTACTGCTGTCAGCGTAAGAATAAGTTTTTTCATCTGTTATACATCCTGTTCAATTTTTTTATTTTTTTAGCGAGAGTTGGCGAAAAATCAGAAGAATGTGTGCGGAACTGCCAGTTGTTGCCGAGAGTTGACGGTGTGTTCATTCTTCCGTCCTTGCCGCTGTCAAGGAAATCCTGTATCTGAGCCGCCGCAACCATTGCGATGCTTCCCCATGTCTGACGGATGACCGCCATCGGGATATCTTTCTTTTTCTTCACGTTCAGATACTTCATCGCAAATTTCAGCGACTTCTTGTCCAGTGTCTCCACCCACCCACGGAGAGTTTCGTTATCGTGAGTGCCCGTATAGGCGAAACAGTTAGTCGTTGTGAAATTATGGGGCAGATATTCATTTTCGCCGTCGGAAAAGCCGAATTGCAGGACTTTCATGCCGGGATAACCGCATTTGCCGAGCATTTCATAGACCTCAGGCGTAAGGAATCCCAAGTCCTCCGCAATAATATTCAGCTTTCCCAGTTTCTCCTCAGCCTTTCTGAAAAGCTCGTAGTCAGGGCCTTTTTTCCATTCGCCGACAGTGGCATCCTCGTTGCCGTAGGGGATGGTGTAGTAGCTTTCAAAGCCACGGAAATGGTCAATGCGGACGATATCATACAGCTTTACGGCATTGGCGATACGGTTTATCCACCAATCGTAGCCTGTTTTCTTGTGATAAGCCCAGTTGTAGAGTGGATTTCCCCAAAGCTGACCTGTCGGTGAGAAATCATCGGGCGGACAGCCTGCAACTGCGATGGGCTTGTGTTCCTTGTCGAAATAGAACAGCTTAGGCGAAGCCCATGCTTCAACGCTGTCAAGAGCGCAGTATATCGGTATATCGCCGATTATCTCAATACCGCTGTCATTGGCACATTTTTTCAGTTCCGACCACTGCTTGTAGAACTGGAACTGCATGAACTTGTAGAAACCGATATCATTTTTCAGTTCCTTCTTAGCGGCATTGACAGCAGCCGCCTTATGGAGGGAGATATCCTCCTCCCACTCATACCATGCCTTACCGCCGTTCTTGGCTTTCAGCGCCATGAACAAAGCGTATTCATCCAGCCATTTCTTGTTTTCGGTGCAGAAATCCTTGTATTCAGGCACTTTCGCAGGCTTGAACCTTTCATAAGCCATTCTCAGCACCTTGAAGCAGTTCTCGTAGATAATGCTGTAATCTACCTTATCGGGACTGCTTTCCCATGTAAACGAAGCAAATTCGTGGTGTTCGAGAAGTCCGTCAGCTTCAAGGATATCGAAGTCGATGAAGTAGGGATTTCCTGCATTGACTGAAAATGACTGATAGGGCGAATCTCCGTAGCTTGTGGGAGACAGCGGGAGTATCTGCCAGCATTTAGTTCCGCTTGCCCTGAGAAAATCCACGAAATTGTAAGCGGCTTTTCCCATTTTGCCTATTCCGTAAGCTGACGGAAGGCTTGAAATATGCATAAGTATGCAGCTTTTTCTCATAAAAACTCACCTCGTTGATTTATTTTTCGGCAATTAAAAAGCGGCGAAGCTCGCTTTACGGCTGATACATAAGAACTCCCCTCGGCTTGACCGACGAATTTATTTTATTGCCAAAATAATAACTCGTAATTATTCATTGATTTTCGGTAATACTACCATAAAAAGAAACGAGGTTAGACGTATGAAGATATCACAGCATCTTATCGCATTTTTTATGGGGTATTTCCTTTACTGTCTGTTTGAGATAGACACCCGTGGCTACACTCACTGGACAATGGCGCTGACAGGCGGTATCGCCATGACAATGCTGTATGCCGTCAACTGCCGTGACGGAATGACACTGCCGAAAAGCTGTTTTCTCGGTGCGCTCATCATCACGGCTATGGAGTTCGCCGTGGGTATATTTGATAATATTATTATGCGCTGGAATGTCTGGGATTACTCAGATATGCCATTCAACATAATGGGGCAGATATGCCTTCCCTTTTCCCTCATGTGGACGGTAATGTGCGTACCTGCCTTTTATTTATGCAGGCTTATCAGACTAAGGTATGAGATATAACTCAATATCCCTGCTCTTTCAGCTTGCGGACGATATCGACATAGAATTCACGCACATCGAAATCCTCGATATTTTCACGCATAAGGTCAACGATATCGCCGTGGCTGATACCACGCTTATGCTTTGGCTTGATAAGGGTAAAATCGCCGTGTTTAGCGGATTCCTCCCATACAAGGCCATCGTTTGCGCCGTTCAGCTTCTTGATGAGAAGATAGCCGATATTCAGCGGAAATCCTGCCGAACCCGACTCTCTCATGACGGTCATATAGCTTCTGTATGAAACATTCGGCGAATCTGGCATTTTCTTGTTCTGCTCCTTTCGGTTTATGGCGCTCAGGTCATTGACACCTGCCATAAAATCGGGAGCGGTATCGCCCAGCTTGTGGAAAATGGTGTTATACTTGTTTTCGAGGAAACTTTTCAGTCCGTCGGGAACTTTTTCCAGCAGATAATCGACCATATCGCAACCCTCATGCGGAGTGTTCATGGTAGTCAGTGTAGCTACATATTTATCCATTCCGAGACAGCTTATAGCATAGCGTGAGTCAAGTCCGCCTTTGGAATGGGCAATGATATTGACTTTTTCTGCGCCTGATTCCTTGATAACGTCGAGAATGGTCTTTTTCAGTTCAGCGGCACTGTCTGCAACTGCCAGCGATGACTGCTGTTTGCCGTAGTAGACCTTAGCGCCGTTTTTGATGAGGGTCGCAGGTATGCGTCCCCAGTAGTTGACAAGCTGCCAGTCACGGAAGAAAATGCCGTGAACGAGGATTATCGGGTACTTTGTACTGCAAACCTCATTTTCCGCACGTGCATTGTCCAGTTCTATCCTGTCAGCCTCGATGATATATTCACGCCTTGCGGTCTGGTAATATTTCCGCACAAGGAAGATATTGACCACAGGACACCACCAGAACATCAGCAGGAGAACATAGTCCCTGATCTTCACCTGTTTTGCGCCTGAAACGATTTTTGCGACACCTATGAACACCATAAATCCGATAACAGCGATGGCAATAACAGCACCGCCTATCTTGAATCCCACAGCCGCCTCTGATCTTACCATCCACACAATGAGAGCGATAACAGAGATCACCGCCGCCCATCCGCCTGTGAGAATCAGGTCAGCGCCACGCTGTATGCGTCTCAGTCTTGGTGACGGTGCATCCTTGCCACGCTTGAAAAGCGTGAATAAATATGCAAAGACGATAACAATGATAAAAATTATCTTCAATGCCGCAGATATGCTGAGTTCGCAGAAACAGATCATACAGCATGAGAGCAGGACAGCTATAATAATATCAAATAAAAGAAATGTTTTTTTCATATATCTCCTTAAAAGAAACAGGCCATTCCGTATGTCGGAACAGCCTGAACGATACTATATCCGCTTTTGCGATCAATAGCTCTTGTTTATTATCAGATGATGATCTTACCTTCTGAGTTGAGATCGGATGAATCAAAACCCATGAAATTCTCGTCCTCGATATCGGGCAGTCTTGCACCGCAGCGTCCGCAGAACTGGAAACGCTCGTTTACTTCTGCATTGCACTTAGGGCAGATCTTATATCCACGGATACCGTTAAGCTCGAATCTCATCTTCTTGATACGTCTGATCCTTGTGTCGATATCGTCACAAAGAGCCTTGAGTCCTTCCGGATCTTCGTTGCGTGTCTTGTAGTATTTTTTGCCTATATCGCCGAAGATCTCGCCTATTCTTTCTTCCTCGTAAAGTATCTTTCTTTTCAGATTATTAGCCTCGGAAATGCTTTTAGCCTTATCGGAAGCTCCACGGCTTACGTCACCGATCTTATCTAAAATGCTCATTCTTCATCACTCCTATAATTTTTCACGCTGTTAGCTTTATAATAATATATTATACGATACAACAGAAAATTTGTCAAGGGCTTTCAAAACAAATTTAAATAAGTGATCGGGATTTGTGCAATTATCACATTTCGGCGATATCATTTTCGGTAAGCTGAATAATTCCTGCGTCATTGAGAGCGGAAGAAGCGTTATCGTTATCGTCAACTCTTATAACAAATGAGACTGATCTGTCGGATTTGCCTATAAAAGCGTAGAGATATTCGATATTAACACCGCTGTCGCCGAGAACGTCGAGGACACGGCTGAGCTGACCGGGTGAATCGGGGATAGAAATAGCAACTACCTCTGTAACAGTAACGGCATATGAAGCGTCTCTGAGGATGTCAACGGTCTTTTCAGTGTCGTTGACGATGAGACGGAGAATACCGAAATCTTTAGTATCAGCCAGCGCCATAGCCCTTATATTGATCTTGCTGTTTTTGAGGAGTTTCATTGCCTCTGCCAGTTTAGTTGGCTTATTTTCTACAAAAACCGAGATCTGTCTTACATTTGACATAGCATAACCTCCTTGACAGCGTCAGTATTCAGAGGGAGGCTGTCCCTCCAAACACCTTCGCCTATCCTTTTCTGAAATTATTCCTTTGGCAGATCCTCATACATAACGAGGGCGGAGAAGTCCTCCAGATGCTCGTTAACGTGAGTCTGTGCATCGTGACACATACCGAGAGCGGTGCTGTACTTGATATCGATCACCTTTACCGACTGGATGAACTGGTTGAGTTCGTTCTCGAAGATTGCGAATTTCTCATACTTTTCCTGCTCAGGCATATAGTTTGTTGAGAATAATTTGATTTTCATAAAAGGACCTCCTTGAAATATGATAAAATATTTATTATAAAGGCTGATATGCCTCTATATCGTTATATAATCCATTCTTTTATTTAATTCGTAATGCGTAATTATTGTGTTCGCTGTCGCTTACAAATTCAAAATTTTAATCGTGAAGTTTACGTCTGTCGATAACTCTTACAGCCTTGCCCTCGCTTCTGGTGATAGACTTAGGTGAAACAAGGTGAACCTTAGGATTGATTCCGAGCATAGTCTTGATAGCCTCAGCAAGATCACGCTCCTGCTTCTGCATATCCTTGACCTTATCAGAGAACTGATCCGGATTCATCTCAACGCTGATATCAAGAGTATCTGTATTGTTCACACGGTCAACTTCGATGAGATAGTTAGGTGAATAGCCCTGCTCGATGAGAACAGTTTCTATCTGGCTTGGGAATACATTTACGCCACGAATTATCATCATATCGTCGCTTCTTCCCATTGGCTTTGCCATCTTGATGAGAGTACGTCCGCATGAGCATTTCTTGCGTGAAAGCACACAAAGGTCACGGGTGCGGTAGCGGAGAAGCGGGAATGCTTCCTTTGTGATGCTTGTGAATACAAGCTCGCCTACTTCGCCCTCAGGGAGAACTTCGCCTGTTTCGGGATCGATTATCTCAGGAATGAAGTTATCCTCATTGATATGCATACCTGTCTGCTCTGAACACTCAAAAGCAACACCGGGGCCGCTTGATTCGGTAAGGCCGTAGATATCGAAAGCCTTTATTCCGAGAGATTTCTCGATAGAACGGCGCATTTCCTCAGTCCACGGCTCAGCACCGAAAATACCTGCCTTGAGCTGGATATCATCGGGAGTAAGGCCCATATCGTGGAGAGTTTCGCCGATATAAGCGGCATAAGACGGTGTACAGCAAAGTATTGTAGCACCGAGGTCACGCATGAACTGTATCTGTCTTTCGGTATTTCCCGAACTCATGGGGAGAGTGAGACATCCTCTCTTGTGAGAACCGCCGTGAAGTCCCATACCGCCTGTAAAAAGTCCGTAGCCGTAAGCTACCTGCACAACGTCATCTTCTGTACCGCCTGCGGCAGTGATGGCTCTTGCGACGCAGTCCTCCCACATATCAACGTCATTCTGGGTGTAGAAAGCAACTACACGCTTGCCCGTTGTACCGCTTGTAGCGTGTATTCTTACACAATCGCTGAGCGGCTTTGCAAGAAGACCGTAGGGATAAGCCTCACGGAGATCGGCTTTTGATAGAAAGGGCAGCTTGTGAAGATCGTCGGTACTTTTGATATCTTCGGGCTTTACACCTTTTTTGTCCATAAGGTCACGGTAATACTTCACATTTTCATAAACGTGCTTTACCTGTGCCACGAGACGTTCATCCTGAAGCTTTTTCATATCTTCACGGGATGCACACTCGATTTCTTCGTTCCAATATCTTTCCATTGGATATTCATACTCCTTTAATCTAAACTTTTATGTTGAAGTATTATCTGACAGTTCTCAGGTGACAGAGTGATTTGTCAATTCTCAGGTGTCAGCGGGCGGATGATATCCGCCCCTACATTTGCTTTGGAAAAATGCCGAGGACAGTATTCCCAACTAACCGCTAAGCACTAATCACTTAGCATTCTTGCCCAGTTCAAAAGCCTTCTTGTTGAGTTCGAGGAACTTAGGAGGCACACACTGTTCGAGGGCTTTCTGCCAGAGTTCTTCGGGGTAGTCCATACGTGAAGCGAGAACGCCCATGAGAACAACGTTTGAAGCCTTCGCAGTACCTGCCTGCTCCGCAAGTGAGAGAGCGTCAACTGCAATGATATCTGCGCCCTTAGCCTTGATCTTCTCAACGATGTCGGTCGGATATTCAGCCGCACCTGTGATAACAGGCATCGGGTCTATCTGCTGTGTGGAAGTGATGAGGTGACCGCCCTTTTTAAGGTATGGCAGGCATCTTGCAGCTTCCAGAAGCTCGAAAGAGATAACAGCGTCAGCCTCGCCCTTTTCGATAACAGGTGAGTATACCTTATCGCCGTATTTTACATATGTAACAACGCTTCCTCCACGCTGGCTCATTCCGTGAACCTCGCTGACTTTTACGTCATAGCCCTGAGCGAGAAGAACGTTTCCGAGAAGTCTTGAAGCGAGAAGCGAACCCTGTCCGCCTACGCCGACTATCATAACTGATTTAGTTTCCATTTATATTTACTCCTTAAATTAAGCTTTATAAATTATGTCAAGGTCGCCGTCAACGTGACCTATGCCGATCCCCTTTGCGCCGAGCAGGATATCCTTGTACTTGCCGTTTTCGAGGTATTCATTGACAAATTCGGTGAATATTTCCTGTATATGCTCAAAGCTCTGGTCTTCTTCATCCGAGAAATCCAGCATGAAGAGGTCTTCTTCGGATGACCATATGTTATAGCAAGCCCATTCGCCTGTTTCGTCGTCGGGATCAAATCTGTCCGAGGCGATAAGCTGCATTGCGTATACAAGTCCCTCTGCTTCTTCATCGTAGAGATTGAAGTTGAAAGCGGCGGTACTTTCGGGCATTTCGTTATTTTCAAGCAGGTTGTCGAGCCAGTTTGAAAATGATTCATAAAGTTCCGGTTCTATCATATGTTTTATTCCTTTACATTGAAGAAAAGATAATTCTCAATTACTTTATAGCGCCGACCTTGCACTGTTCCTGACAGATACCACAGCCTACGCACTGAGTATGGTCGATAACAGCCTTGCCGTCACGCATAGATATAGCAGGACAGCCCAGCTTCATGCACATCTTACATCCGACACACTTGTCAGTATCTACCTTTACAGGCGGATTGTGCTTAACATACTTCAGAAGCGCACACGGACGGCGGGAAATGATAACAGAAGCCTCATCAGCGGCAAGTTCTTCCTTGATGGCCTTTTCTGTCTCAGCGAGATGATACGGGTCAACGACACGTACACGCTTGATGCCGATAGCCTTGCAGAGTTCTTCGAGGTTTACAGCGGCGGCAGGGTCGCCCTTGAGGTTCTTGCCTGTTGTAGGATTCTGCTGATGGCCTGTCATACCTGTGATAGAGTTATCGAGGATGATAACTGTTGAATTTGAGTTATTGTAAGCAATATTAACAAGACCTGTCATACCGCTGTGCATGAATGTGGAATCACCGATAACAGCAACGGTCTTATGCTCAGTCTCAGCGCCTCTTGCCTTGTTGAAGCCGTGAAGTCCCGAAATTGAAGCGCCCATACAAATAGTTGTATCAACAGCAAACAGCGGAGCGGCAGCACCGAGAGTGTAGCATCCGATATCGCCTGATACGGTTATCTTGTTCTTGCTGAGGCAGTAGAAAAGTCCACGATGAGGACATCCTGGGCACATTACAGGAGGTCTTACAGGGATGTTGTCATCCAGACATACACATTCCTTCTTCTCGCCGAGGAGCTTTTCAACAATGACAGACTGCGGAAGTTCACCGATGTAGCCGAAAATCTCCTTGCCCTGAATATTGTTTACACCGATATTGCGGCAGTGTTCTTCGATAATGCCGTCAAGTTCCTCGATAACGTATATCTTCTCATACTTTGAAGCGAAATCCTGTATCAGCTTCTCAGGGAGAGGATTCACCATACCAAGTTTAAGGACAGATGCCTTGTCGCCGAGGGCTTCCTTGACGTACTGGTAAGCCGCACCGTTTGTGATAACACCGAATTCAGCCTTGTCCGAGATTTCCACACGGTTGAGGGATGTAGTCTCAGCAAATTCGATGAGCTTCTTTGTTCTTTCCTCAACGAAAACGTGTCTGCCCTTTGCAAATGCAGGCATCATAACGTATTTCTGAGGATTCTTTTCATATGGCTTTAATTCAAGCTCCTGTCTGTCTTCAAGCTCAACGATGCTCTGTGAGTGAGCAACTCTTGTGGACATTCTTACGATGAAAGGAGCGTCGAACTGCTCCGAGAGTTCAAATGCAGTCTTTACAAATTCCTTGCATTCGCCTGAATCGGAAGGCTCTAACATAGGAACTTTTGAAGCGATAGCGTGGTGACGGCTGTCCTGCTCATTCTGGGATGAATGCATACCCTGATCGTCAGCAACAGCGATTACCATACCGCCGTTCACGCCTGTGTAAGCGGCTGTATAGAGAGGATCGGCAGCAACGTTCAGACCAACGTGCTTCATGCCGCAGAAGCTCCTTGCGCCTGCGATGGAAGCGCCGAGAGCGGTCTCCATAGCGACTTTCTCGTTTGGTGCCCATTCAGCGTAGACCTCGTCGTACTTTGCAACTTCCTCGGTTATTTCGGTTGAAGGAGTACCGGGGTAGCTTGAAACCACACGACATCCTGCTTCGTATAAGCCTCTTGCAAAGGCTTCGTTTCCTAACATTAACTTCTTCATTATTTTATGTCCTTTCTTGGATAATATTATCGTTATCTAAAGTCAATAGCTGTCAGCCATTAGCCGTTAGCTTGTATGTAAATAAAAATCTATGCGTTTAAATCATCCGCCTGAAACAGATTTACCAGATACTCCGCCACACCGTCCTTATCGTTAGTGCCGATAACTATATCAGCGGCGGCTTTGACCTCGTCCCTTGCGTTGCCGACAGCGATCTTTGTGTCAGCCTGTTCAAACATAGGCAGGTCATTGAGATTATCCCCGAATGCCACAACTTTATCGAATCCGTAATTCTCACGGATAAAGCGTATTCCGTTGGCTTTTGAAGCCTTGTGGGAGAAAATTTCCAGATACCATGAATCGTTGTAAACATCAAGATAAAAGGCGATATCCACCCCCGACAGCTTTTCTGCCTCCAGCTTCACAGGGAGCAGTTCCTCATATTTTCCCGTGGTGGTAAAGTATACCGTGTACTCATCGGCATGATCGGCAAGCCTGCACTGTACGAACGGCTTTTTGTATTCATGCTTTCTGACCTCGGCAAAACTCTGCATTACCTTTGTGGTAAGCTCGGAATAATAGCAGGTCAGGATCTCCTCATCTATCCTGTACATGAAGCAGTGAACTCCGTGTTTCTCGAATATCCGCAGTATTTCCGCAGAATCCGCAGGCTCGATGAAATGGTTCATGACGTACTTTTCATTTCTGATATCATAGATGCTGACACCGTTCATGAGGATGCATGGCACATTGATGTCAAGCGCAGAGGTTATGGGAATTGCCGAATATATTGACCTTGCAGTAGCAAACGTGAAATTCATTCCTTTGGCTGTAAGCGCATTTATCGTATCGGCGGTATATTCCGTGATCTTAGGCGACGGGTCAAGGAGAGTCCCGTCAAGGTCACTTATGTAAAGTGTTTTCAAGTTAAACCTCCAAAATATTATATGGATACAAAATACATTATATCATATAAGCGAAGCGTTATGATATAATCGCCCGATTGCAGGGAGCAAATCTCTGATTTGCGTATCTGCAAGGGCTTTTTAATAAAATATGATGAATGCGTACACATTCATTATATCATATTTTATATTAAAAGTGAAGAAGTAATTTATTAACAAAAATAAATTTGTAGATTATAACGAATTTTTATGCCCGAACATGGTCATTTCGACAGCCTTAACTGAATATAATAGTAAAAAAAGGAGTGGATATAATGAAAAAGATATTACTTACCATAGCCGCAACTGCACTTCTTCTCGGCAGATGCACACCTGCGACGATGCCTGATATGACTCCGGAAAATAAAAAAACCGCCATTTCAGCAAATGAAGAAAATGGCTATGTTCCGCTGAATTTTCAATATCAGAAAGGCTTGTGGCTTCCATATACAAATTATGAGGAGCTTTTGAAGGGCAAGTCTGAAAAGGAATTTCGGAAAGCTGTTGGCGAGCATTTCAGAAATGCCGCAGAACAGGGAATAAACACGGTCTATCTCCATGTGCGCCCCGACGGATATGCCTACTACGATTCGGATTTTTTCCCACGTGAAACTCTCACCGACGGCAGTTATGACCCGTTGGAGGTAATGCTTGAAGAAGCCCATGATTCTGGACTTTCCGCTCATGCGTGGGTGAATCCCCTCCGCTTGCAGTCCGTGGAACAGATGGAGAATATCCCCGACAGCTTTGCGGTCAAACAGCTTTACAACAGCGGAAATGCGGACATTGCAGGCGGCAGGCTGTATTTTCATCCCGATTCTGCGGAAGTTCAGGCGCTTCTGCGTGACAGTACAGCGGAAATAGTTCAGAAATATAACATAGATGGTATACATATTGACGATTATTTTTATCCCACCACCGATGAGGAATTCGATGCTGTAAGATTCGCTGAAAGCGGCAGTAATGACCTGAAACAATGGCGTACCGAAGCCATTTCCGACATGGTGAAAGCAATGTATGACGGCACGAAAGCCGCTGACGGGGATGTGCTTTTCGGTATAAGTCCGCAGGGAAATCTCAGAGCGGACTATGAAAGTCAGTATGCCGATGTAAAGCGATGGCTCAGCGAGGACGGATTCTGCGACTATATGATACCGCAGATTTATTACGGCTTCAATAACGAGACATTGCCGTTTCTGCCGACACTGGAGGAATGGACTTCACTGCCGAAAAGTAAAAATGTGAAGCTGATAATCGGTCTGGGAGCGTATAAACAGGGCAAGGAAGATAAATGGGCAGGAGCGGCAGGCGAAAGCGAGTGGCTGGAATCGGATGATGTGATAGAGCGGCAGATAAAAGCAGTAGAGGATTCAGCGGCGGATGGATATGCATTATATTATTAATTTGGCAGAGCCTCCCATGACAAAGCAGTAAAGCAAGCACAATGACGCTTTACGGACGGTTCGGTATATGTATCGGTAAAGCCGCACATCCCCATAAAAAAGGACGCTCTTTGAACGTCCTCTTAATCCATAACATAAATCAGTTTTTATTCGGCAATTATTATTTTAACAATCTCCTCTTTATACCTGTTCTGTCAAGCGCCGCCGCTGTGATAACAAACAGCACCGAACTTGCAAGCACCTGTATGCAATATGACGGTATCTGCCCCAATGCCGCTAAAATAGCCGCTGAGGAAAATCCCTTAGTCATAACAGTTCCCTCATAAAGCGAATATCCTGCTATGCAGACTATCAATGAAGGTACGATTCCGAAAATATTTCTAAGAGTGAGCATTTTGTCAGATTTATTAGTGAAAAACAGCGCTGTTACAGCTTTTATGACAATTGTTGCAGGCATCCAGACTGCGTATCCCGAAAGTCCGTCAGCAAGCGCACCGCCTATTGCTCCTGCCGCAGCCGCATATGGTGCAGGGAGAATACAAGCGGCAAGGTAGATTATTCCGTCACCTGCATGGGTATAGCCTGCTCCTGACGGAATATGAAGATAAGCCGTGAAAACATATGTTATAGCGGCAAAAAGTCCTGTCATTACAATAAGTCTCAGTTTTGTGTCAGCTGAATGTGAAGAACGTGCTTTTGGCATAATAGCGCCTCCTTATAAATATACTAAGCCCGTATGTATTAAGGGTTTAACATATTATATCATAGTCCCCTGCTGATTTCAATTGAAATCAGGAACAAATCTCATTTACATTTTCACGGGAATTATGAATATTATGCTTATGTTATAGAACGAACCTGTAATTTCTTATAAAATAAACGCAGAACAGCCAAAAACAACGCTTATAAGGGCGGTACTCTTATAGCAGGTTTATATGTAATTATTGAGGGCAGACTCCCCACAGTGTGGGGAGATGTCAGCGAAGCTGACAGAGGGGACCGCCTCTGTCAGAGGAACCCTTTTTCAAAAGGGTTTCCCTCAATATCACGTGTAAAACCTGCTATATGAGTACTCCCCTTACTGACAGTGTTATTTTTTCACTGCACAGAAGTAAACCATTGAGCCTCTTTCGTGGAAATGCTTTATTTCGTAGATCTCGCTGAAAGTAGTCTGCACCGAAACAGCGGTATAAAACGGCGGTTTAAGTATTCCGTTGCTGACGAGCTTGTGCTTAACCTTCCAGTCGGTCAGCTTTGAATTGCCCTCCACATAAAAGCCTGCGATGAGCATACCGCCTTTTTTCAGCACTCTGAGAGTCTGGCTGATGGCACGGTTCTTATTGGAAAATGTATCAAAACCGTTGATACTGAGAACTATGTCAAATGTATCGTCTTCAAATTCGAGTTTATTGTCAATATTTCCAACAATAGTTTTTGCATTAGCTATCTTATGTTCAGCAAATCTCTTTTCTGCCTCCGCAAGAGCTTCCTTATCACTGTCAACGCAAGTGATATCGGCATTCTTCAGCTTTGACAGCTTATTATAAACGACCTTTGAGCGGCGTGCAGGTATTTCAAGGATCTTCCCCGAAAAATCGTCTGGGATATACTTCATCATTTCGTACACGATCACGTTGTCTTTAGAGCCGCCGTTAACAAGAATATCGTAGAATTTCTTCTGACGCTGATCCATTTTTTCGCTCAAAAAGATCCCTCCTTGTAATTTGACTGTGAAAATGCATAGACTTATATATATTATACCATGTTTTTGTAAAAAGTCAAGGGACAGATTGGGCATTTTGCAGTAAAAAATCAACTTTCAAATGAAAAATACAATATATTATTTCTTTCCGAGCGTAACACGATATCGTATCACTGCAATGCCGATAATGATGATATATCCCACAAAGCTGAGTATATCGGGAATTTGCCTAAGGAACATAAAACCGAACAGTGCCGCAAAAAGCACAATCGAAAAATCATAGACAGAAATTTCTTTTGCAGGTGCTTTTGAATATGCCTTTGTAATGAATATTTGTCCGCCTGCCGCCGCAATTCCCGTAAGGATGAGGAATAGCCACTGTTTGCCGCTCATGGGCTGATAGCGGAGTATCAGATAAGGCAGGAACATCAGCGAGGTGAAGCCTGAGAAGAATGCAACGATAATCATGCTGTTCTCCCCTCTCATTCCCAGCTTTCGGACGAATGTATAAGCCAGACCTGCGCCCAGTCCGCCGATGAATCCTGCCGCCGCAGGGATCACTTCGAGGCTGAATGACGGCTTTACAACGAACATCGCACCCACAAATGCCACAATGACCGATATCCAGTCAAATGCGCCTGCTGTTTCTTTCAGGATGAAATATGAAAATATAATAGCAAAAAACGGCGACAGCTTGTTCAGAATAGAAGCATCCGAGATGGCAAGATGGTCAACAGCGTAGAAATTGCATATCATTCCCACACCGCCCGAAATCGAGCGGATAAGCAGATATTTCACATTTCCCTTGCCTATCTTAAACTTTGTACCGCTTTTCACAAGTGTTCCCACAGCCACCACAAGTGCGAAGAAATTGCGGAAAAAGCACTTCTGCAAAGTCGGAACATCCCCCGAAAGGCGTATGAAAAGATTCATCAGCGCAAAGCAGAATGCGGATATTATTATGAAAAGTATTCCCAGCTTGTAGTCGGAATTCTTTTTATTTTCCAATGAACTGCGCCTTCTTTCAGTTCAGGGTAACAGGCAGACCATTTATTTCGATGGTCGGGTCGTCGATGTCGATAAGCAGGCATCTTCTGCCGTCCACAACGCTGGTTCTCACCTTGTCAGCAGCAGATGGCTTGATATTCACAGTGATGCCGGGTGAAGTGAGAACGGTCTTTGTCTCCACAAGATTTGCGGCTGTAAGGGGCGCAGTTCCGCATACTTTCTCATAAACAGGCTCGACCATCTGTACTCTCTCCTCAGGAACGCCGATAT
>JAEDMD010000240.1 GCA_016303195.1 Oscillospiraceae bacterium
GAGTTTAAATTTTGCCCCTGACAGGGCGCTCTCCGAAAATACTTGCCATTTGTGATTTGTATGGAGCGCCCTGTCAGGGGCAAAATTTCAGTTTAAAGTCTTTGGAAAGGGGGTTCGGGGGAAGAACCTTTCCTCAGAAAGGTTTGCCCCCGATAATTACATATAAACCTGCTATATGAGTACTCCCCTTAGTCGGGAGTTTTTTCTTTTAGTTCTTATCTGCGTGCCATGCATAATCCAGCATTTCAGGTGTATAACCCTCCAGCTTCTTCAACAGCGGCAGTACGTCCTTCTTTGCTGATTCCAGATCATGCTCCAGATAATTTCCGCATTCCTCTGCTGTACAACCCGGAATAGCATCTTCATACTTTGATATGAACTCAAATGCATCCTTTACCAGCTTTATCGCATCTTCCTTTGACATTGTGTCTCTTGTGAGGAAATAAAAACCTGTTCTGCATCCCATCGGGCCTACATAGACTATCTTGTCGGTAAATTCTGAATTTCTTGCATATGTAGCAAAAAGATGCTCGATAGTGTGCAGTGACGGATTTGATACATATACTCCGCCGTTTGGCTTTACCATTCTTACATCGTAGGATATTACATCACCGTCAATACGTGATATGTACATACCTACTCCGAACTTTGTGTGGTCAACTGAAAAACTTGCGATCCTTTCCATTTTTATACCTCCGTTAAATGTTTTATATCTTCGGGCAGTTCCGAACGGACTGTTATTTCTTTACCTGTCAGCGGTTCATTGAAAGTCAGTTGTCCGCAGTGGAGCGCCTGTCTTGCTATATCTTCACGAGTGCCTCCGTAAAGGTCGTCGCCTGCAAGGGGATGATCGATATAAGCGAAATGCACACGTATCTGATGAGTTCTGCCCGTTTCAAGATGTATCTCCGCAAGGGAGTATTTTCCGCTGTATGCCATGCGCTTATAATGAGTAATTGCCTGCTGTCCGTCCTCACGCACACAGCGGATAATTATGGATTCACGCTCACGGGCAATGGGAGCGTTTATAGTGCCGCTTTCGGGGATCTCCCCTGTTACTGCGGCATAGTAGACCTTTTCGCATTTGCCTTGCAGAAGATTTGCCGCAAATGCATTTTTAGCAACGATGCAAAGCCCCGAAGTGTCACGGTCGAGGCGGTTCACTGCACGAAAAGTCAGTTCGGGGAACATCGCCGCAAATTTGTTTCCGAGGGTGTCGCCCTGATGCTTGATGGACGGATGCATGGGCATTCCCGACGGCTTGTTGAAAACTATGATACTTTCGCTTTCGTAAGCCACATCAACATCAAGATCGGGATTCGGTTCAAGGAAACTGTCGTCGCCGAATCGCAGGACTATCTCATCCCCTTTTTCAACAATGTCGATGCTTCTTACCAGTTTTCCGTCACGGGTGATTCCGCCGTCGATGCGTTTAAGCCTTGTTAGGAGACGTTTTGAGACTCCTTGATGCTTTGTCAGAAAATCCTGTAATGTCATTGGCTTGTCGGTATCCACCGTCAGCCGTAATTCCTTCACGGTATTCATCCTCTCTGGTGAAAATGTCGATACTGAGGGAAAATGCGGTCATTATCCCCGTCACAGCGAATGGCAGTCCGATGACAGTTGCCGCAGGCAGAAGATAAGCCATCGTCAGCCTGAGCAGAACATTTTTTCGTCCGCTCATGAATTTTATAGAGTAAAGCACGTTCCGCAGTGCGCTTTTTTCGGGATATCTTACAAGCAGGAACGGAACGGCGGAAAAGCTGAGTTTCAGCGATATCCAGAATATCAGCGATACAGCCGTCAGCACAACAGCATTGACAGCCATGAACATATCATCAGCGGCAAGAGTGCCGTGAAGCATGGAATATGCCGATATCCCGAAGAAAACCGCAGGCGTAAGGGCGATAAGCCCGATGAGCTTTGTCCATATGAGAGCGCCGAGGCTTCTGCGGAAGAAGGTGCGTCCGAGGAGAACCTTTGAAAGCGGTGTGAACTGCGGTCTTTCGGCGCATATCTCACCAAGCCTGAAAGCGGCGGCAGTGCATACGGGAGCGGTCACTACCCATCGCAGAAGCGTCAGCACAAGCGTAAAGGCAAGCTGAACAGGACTGCTTCCGCTGAAAAGTGACATCGGCGGCATTTCGCCGAAATAGAGCAAAAGGCTGTAAACAGTAGTTTCAGCGGCTCGGAAAAATAATTCCGAACAGAGCGGAAAAATGCATATCAAAGCAGTAGAGATATACTTCCCTTTCAGCAGTTTTCGGGTGTATGGGATGAGCAGACGAATTTTCATTTCAAGCGCCTCCGTAAGTGTTATGCGCTTATTATGTCCGCTTTCGGCTTAATTATGAGCGGTCTGCTCAATATTCCACATCGTCCTCTATCTTGTCATAGGGACAGTAGCCGAGTATCTCGAAAGCCTGAGAATTCAGCCACATCTGCGCTGTTACAAGAATATCGAATCCTCCGCCTGCTTCGGCAGTTATCTGCGAAGGCTCATATTTCGGCAGACCGAAACAGCTGAGCATATTTGAGATGACTCCGCCGTGAGTGATTATTGCACAATGAGTCAGCCCGTCCTCCATCATATTGATAATGATGTTGTGGAGCGCCTTATAGGTACGGGCAGTAAGCTCCTCAAGGCTCTCGCCATGGGGTGGACGGCTGTCCTTGCCGCCTTTGAGCCATTTGTTGTAATCCTCACGCTTTGCAAGCTCGTCGATGGACTTGTTCTCGAAATCGCCCATATTCAGCTCGCTGAGGTCATCAACGGGAACAAGTTCGGTGTACGGGAAAAGTATCTCCGCTGTCTCGGTACATCGTCTCAGCGGCGATGAATAAACACGATGAACAGACGGATAGTCGAACTCATCCATCTTAGCCGCAAGGTCAGCCGCCCCCTTAGCGGACAGCGGAACATCAGTGCGGCCGATGTAAATACCCTTTTCGTTAGCCTCGGTCATGCCGTGGCGGATAATACTTATTCGATAGCCTTTCATATATGTAAGCTCCTTTAATTTTAATGTGGAAATATAATGT
>JAEDMD010000241.1 GCA_016303195.1 Oscillospiraceae bacterium
TCAGCTCACAGGACTTTATTGACAAGGAGGTAACAGTCTGCGGATGGGTGCGTACTTCACGCAACTCCAAAAGCGTTGCTTTCATCGAACTCAATGACGGTACTTCACTGAAAAACATTCAGGTAGTCGTTGAAAAAGGCGACGGTGACTATAAAGAGCCAAGAGTAGGCACATCTATCAAGGTAACAGGCAAGATCGTTGCAGGCAGAAACAATACTGTCGAGATAAACGCTGTTCCTGAGAATATCACCGTTTTCGGCGATGCTCCTACTGATTATCCGCTCCAGAAAAAGGGATGTTCACTGGAATTTCTCCGTTCCATCCCACACCTCAGAGGAAGAACGAATACTTTCAACGCTGTATGGCGTGTGCGTTCAGTCCTTGCATCAGCTATCCATGAGTACTTCCAGAGCCATCACTATGTATACGTAAACACTCCCCTTATCACAGGAAGCGACTGCGAGGGTGCAGGCGAAATGTTCCAGGTAACAACCATCGGTTACAGCAAGGACTATAAGAGCGAGGAAGATTACTACGCTGATGATTTCTTCGGCAAGAGAGCAGGTCTTTCCGTATCAGGTCAGCTTGAAGGCGAAATGGCTGCTATGGCTATGGGTAAGATATACACATTCGGCCCTTCATTCCGTGCCGAGAACTCCAACACTCCTAAGCACCTCGCTGAATTCTGGCACATCGAGCCTGAGGTCGCTTTCATGGAACTGGACGATGTTATCGAACTGGCTGAGGATATGCTGAAATATGTTATCGGCAAGCTCCTGAAGACCTGTCCCGACGAGATCGCATTCTTCGATGCTCATTTTGAAAAGGGTCTGAAAGCAAGACTTGAAGAACTTATTTCACACGATTTCGGCAGAGTTACTTATACCGAGGCTATCGAGCTTCTCAAGAAGTCAGGCGAAGACTTCGTATATCCCGTAGAGTGGGGATGCGACCTCCAGACAGAGCATGAGAGATACCTCTCTGAAAAGGTATTCAAGAAGGCTGTATTCGTTACTGATTATCCAAAGGAGATAAAGTCATTCTACATGAAGCAGAACGCTGACGGCAAGACAGTTGCCGCTGTTGACCTGCTCGTTCCAGGTGTCGGCGAGATCATCGGCGGCAGTGAGAGAGAATATGACCTCGAAAAGCTCCTTGCCGCTATGAAGGAGAGAAACATGAACCTCGACCTTTACAGCGATTACCTTGACCTCCGCAAGTTCGGCTCAGTTCCTCACGGCGGTTTCGGTCTCGGCTTTGAGAGACTTATCATGTACACAACAGGTATGGCAAACATCCGTGACGTTATCCTGTTCCCAAGAACAGTCGGCTCTATCCGCTGAGCGAGCGGCGGCGCAGTCACGATTCGGCGCAAGCGCCTTACTCTGTACGTTACGCATACTCTGCTTTCGCTCGCCGGCACTTTAATTATAAATGTCTGTGGGACGCTTTGTAGGGACGGCCATTGGCCGTCCTCGGATATCACAAGCTGATGGCCGCTGAGCGAGCGGCAACGCAGTCACGATTCGACGCAAGCGCCTTACTCTGTACGTTACGCATACTCTGCTTTCGCTCGCTGGCACTTTAATTATAAATAATTGACGGCTTGCTTATGTAGTAGGGAACGCCGCCCTCGGCGTTCCACAGTCTGAGAAAAAGTCACAAATTGGAACGATGAGTGCGCCGTTCCATACAAATTAATATTTCTATTCAACAAAAAAATTAAATCCGTATATAACTCAAAAAAACTCTTGACATTTATGCCATTCAGGTGTATAATGAATGCATGAAGAACAAAGGTGTTCCGTTCCTGTCAGGAGGTCGGAATGCCTTTTTGTTTTATTGCAGGATCAGTAAGCATCACTCTGATCTCTGCCTGATACAACTCGGCTCAGACGGCATCAATGGCGCTGCCTCTGTTCTAAATATCAAAAATACAGTAAAGGAAAGGAAAGTGATTAATATGTCAAGATCACTGTACATCCCTGAGGGCTACAAGTCCTCACTCACCCTGAGAGAAACTCAGCACGCTATAAAATACATCAAGGATATTTTCCAGCAGGCTTTGTCTTTCTCACTCACACTCGACCGTGTTTCCGCTCCCCTTATCGTTAAGGAAGGAAGCGGTATCAACGACGATCTCAACGGCGTTGAAAGAAAGGTCAGCTTCGATATCAAGGAGATCGACGGCAATGCAGAAGTTGTTCAGTCTCTTGCTAAATGGAAAAGAATGGCTCTCTACCGCTACGGCTACAAGTCAGGCGAGGGCATCTACACCGATATGAACGCTATCCGCCGTGATGATGATACAGACAACACTCACTCAATTTTCGTTGACCAGTGGGACTGGGAAAAAGTCATCACCAAAGACCAGAGAACTATCGAATTTCTCAAGGATACCGTCAAGAACGTAGTAAAGGCTGTTGCCTTCACAAAAAGAAAGGTAAGCCTCCGCTATCCTCAGCTTGATGCGGAAATATGCGATGAGCCTTTCTTCATCACAACTCAGGAGCTGGAAGATATGTACCCTGACAAGACAGGTCATGAGCGTGAGCGCCTTATCACAAAGGAACACAAGACTGTATTCCTCATGGGCATCGGCGGAAAGCTGAAAAGCGGCGAAAAGCATGACGGCAGAGCGCCTGACTATGATGACTGGGCACTCAACGGCGATATCCTGTTCTGGGACGAAGTTCTGAACGATTCACTGGAAGTTTCTTCAATGGGTATCAGAGTTGACTCCGAGTCACTGAAAAGACAGCTTGCAGAATGCGGTGCTGAGGACAGAATGCAGTATAAGTATCACCAGATGATAGCTGACGGCACTCTCCCACTCACTATCGGCGGCGGTATCGGTCAGTCAAGAATTTGTATGCTTCTCCTCGAAAAAGCACATATCGGTGAAGTACAGTCATCCGTCTGGAGAGATGAAGTAGTTAAGGAATGTGCCGACCACGGTATCACACTTCTCTGATCCGTAATTAATGAGAACGTAATGGCGCACAGAGACCGCCCGTGGATATCAATATAATAT
>JAEDMD010000242.1 GCA_016303195.1 Oscillospiraceae bacterium
AAATGGCTTCAAAGCCGTTTGTGAGAGGCATTATTATCTCGATGGCGTTGTGCCAGTGAAGAGGATATTCCTCATTCTCGATATTGTCGTATAAAAGAATGCTTCGGTTTTGAACATAATCAACTGTTTCAAAATCGCCGTTAAGATGTACGATCATACAAGTCTCACCTTTCTGTTATTGATATTGTATATTTTGACCCAATAACTTTTGCACAAATTATTGTTATTTTCATTTACATTAATATAATAACACGTCCTGCATAAAAACGCAATACTATTAATTTCTTTTTGTATGGAAATACAAATCAAGATTATAAAAATAGCACAATATGTGAAATCAAAAACGCAAAAAACGGTTAGTAAACATCATATATTTGTTATATAATTTATACAAACAATACGTCCGATGAACGCCGGAAGAAAATGAACTTCTTTCTGCCCTGTGTTTCAGACGTAAATGCAGATTTTAAAGAAGGTCGATCAATATTATGAGCATCAGCGTTATAAAAAGACAGTACAAGAATTTCGGAAACTGCATTTTTCTTAACAACGGTCTTATCTCTCTCGGCGTTACAGTTGATGTAGGTCCGAGAATCATCTATTTCTCCCGAAATGACAAGGAAAACGTTCTGTTTGAGGATATCGACCGCCGCTTTACCGAGCCTGCGGGCGAATATGGCTGCTGGGTGGCTTACGGCGGTCACAGAATATGGTGTGCCCCCGAGGTCAACCCCGAGACCTATTATCCCGATAACGGTACTGTAAGCTTCAGCATTACCGAAAATGAGCTTGTTTTAAAGCCCCCCGTTACTCCGTTCGGAAAGGAATTTACAATTATTGTGGAGATGAACGAGTCTGCTCCTGTGGTAAAGCTTACCCACAAGATCAAAAACCTTTCCGACAGTGATGCTGAATTTGCACCATGGTCGGTAACAAGCCTTACCGACGGCGGAGTATGCATGATCCCCGTAAACACCAAAAAAAGAGGCTATCTTCCCAACAGAGTCATGAGTCTGTGGGATTATACGGACATTTACGACAGCAGATTCCATTTGAGCAATTCGGACGTCCGTATCAGGCAGGACCGCTTCATCAGAAAGGCATTCAAGGCAGGCTTTAATCTTGAGGATGGCTTTGCGATATATGCAGTAAAGGATCAGATATTCGCAAAATGCATTCCCGAATACCAGGACGTCTGCTACCCCGATTATTCCTGCAACTTTGAAGTATACACCAACAATCTTTTCCTTGAATGTGAACTTCTGGGTGAAAAACGTAAATATGCAAGCGGCGAAGAAGCTGTCATTTCCGAACAGTGGTGTCTTCTTGACAACAACGGGGATGCCGAGCCTTCCAATATGATGGACGACATCAGCGCACGAATAAAGGAACTTATAAAGTAAATAATTATCCGAAAGGAAATAAAAAATGAAAAAATATCTTGATGAATCACTTTCACCTCTTGAAAGAGCAGAAGCATTAGCTGACGAAATGACCGTCGAGGAACAGGCAAGTCAACTGAGATATGATGCGCCTTCCGTTCCAAGACTTAACATACCTGCGTATAACTGGTGGAACGAAGGACTTCACGGTCTTGCACGTTCGGGCGTTGCTACCATGTTCCCTCAGGCAATAGGTATGGCAGCAATGTTTGACACCGACCTTGTTGAAAAGGCGGGAAATATCACATCCACCGAAACAAGAGCAAAATACAATGCCTACACAAAGTACGATGACAGAGATATTTACAAGGGGCTTACTCTTTGGGCACCTAACATTAATATTTTCAGAGACCCCCGATGGGGCAGAGGTCACGAAACCTACGGCGAGGACCCTTTTCTTACCGCTGAAAACGGCAAAGCATATGTAAAGGGACTTCAGGGCGACGGTAATACTCTCAGGGCTGCTGCCTGCGCAAAGCATTTTGCCGTTCACAGCGGTCCTGAGGCTGTTCGTCACGAATTTGATGCACGTGCATCAAAGAAGGATATGGAGGAAACCTATCTCCCCGCATTTGAAGCACTTGTAAAGGACGCTCATGTTGAAAGCGTTATGGGTGCATATAACCGTGTAAACGGAGAAGGTGCATGTGCAAGCAATTTCCTTATGGCAAAGCTGAAGGAATGGGGCTTTGACGGATATTTTGTTTCCGACTGCTGGGCAATACGTGATTTCCACGAGCATCACGGTCTGACCTCCAATCCCGTTGAATCAGCGGCAATGGCTTTAAAGGCAGGCTGCGATGTAAACTGCGGCTGTACATATGTGTATCTTCTTGCCGCTCTTGAAGAGGGTCTTATCACAAAGGAGGATATCAGAAAAGCATGTATCCACCTTATGAGAACGAGGATAAGATTGGGTATGTTCGACAAAAAAACGGAGTTTGATGATATTCCTTATACCGTTGTTTCAAGCAAGGAAAATAAGGCTGTTTCTCTTGAATGTGCCGAAAAATCCATGGTAATGCTGAAAAATAACGGCATTCTTCCTCTTGACGAAAGCAAGATAAAGACCATTGCGGTAATCGGCCCCAACAGCAACAGCCGTATCGCTCTGGAGGGAAATTACAACGGTACTGCCGACAAATATGTGACATTCCTTGACGGTATCAGCGAGAGATTCGGCGGCAGAGTTATCTTTGCCGAGGGCTGTCATCTCTATAAGGACAGGGTTTCGGGACTTGCACAGGCGGGCGACAGATATGCGGAAGCATTGGCGGCTGCCGATAATGCCGATGCTGTTGTGCTTTGCGTGGGACTTGACTCCACCATTGAGGGTGAAGAGGGAGATACAGGAAATGAGTTCTCCTCAGGCGATAAGAACGATATCCGTCTGCCCGAAAGCCAGCGTATCCTCGTTGACAAGATAATGAAAACGGGCAAGCCTGTTATTGTGGTTTGCGCTGCGGGAAGTGCCGTAAATACCGAGTGCGAACCCGATGCGCTCATTCACGCATGGTACCCGGGTTCCGAGGGCGGTACTGCTCTTGCAAGGATTCTTTTCGGAGATGTTTCACCGTCCGGAAAGCTGCC
>JAEDMD010000243.1 GCA_016303195.1 Oscillospiraceae bacterium
GCTGGATGCATTCTGTTCGATAAAAAAACTTAAAGACCCGTCAAAATTCCGAAGCTGGATAATGAAAATACTCTCAGCGAAAATAAAGCAGAAACAGAGGGAATATTTCGCACCTGCCGAGGATATCGACGAAGGCACAGCGCTGTCGGATGAATTCAGCTATGAGAATGCTGAACTGAGCGAGGCGCTGGACAAGCTGGACAGCAGTTCAAAGCTGTTGCTTTCAATGTCAGTGCTGGGAGGATACACAAGCGGCGAAATAGCGGAAATATGTGATACCAAGCCGAGTACGGTGCGTTCAAGGCTTGCCGCAATAAAACAGAAGCTCCGCATGGAGCTGACAGCAGAAGCGTAAAGGAGGCTTTAATATGAATAACGATGAGAAGGTAAAGGAAATGCTGGAAAAAGAGCCTGTACCACAGGAACTTGAGCCTGAGAACATAAAGGCGATGCTTGACGAGAAAGCACCGCAGAAAAAGCGCAGCGGAATATCCGTAGGCGGCAGACTTGCGGCAACTGCGGCGGCATTTGCGGTTATCGGCGGAGGTTCGTATGCATATCTTTCCAATGTGAAGCCCGAAAGAAAAACTTTGCTTCCCGAACCGACTTCAAGCATAGTTGAAACTACTGTTGCACCAACTGTTGAGCAGACACAGGAGCTTTTCTCACAGCAGGCTTATATGAGCGGAGCAAAGGATTATTCCCAGATATACGAGCTTATGAAGCAGTCTGCCGAAAAGCAGGAAAAGCAGATGATGAAGTACAGTGAAAAAGGCGTTCAGACATTTGGTGCTGTTGCAGAGGATGCTGAAGAATCAGCCGATCTGGGGGGAGTTCAGCGAAGTGAAGCTGAAACAGTACCCGCCGCAGAGGAGCCTGCGGAATTTGATACAGTCACCAATGATGAAGCTGTTTATTCAGCAGCAGCTCAAAATAACGAAGGCGGAAATTTTGCCGAGGACAACGCAGGTGACGGAGATCTTGGTGCAGGTGCAGAGGAGGAGATACCTGAATTCTCCGATACTCACAATCAGGAACAGGATGTTCTTGAAGCTGATATCGTCAAGACTGACGGAAAATACATTTATTATATAAGCAATTCCTCAAACGGAAAAGATATACCTGTTCTGCGTTCGGCAGAGGCTAAGGACGGAAAATTCCTCAGCAGTCATACAACATCCGTTGAGATACCTTCATTCTATGAAAATGCCGATTATAACGGCAATTTTGTGGAGGATATGTACCTTTACAATGACATGATAGTCGTTATCGGTGATACATTCAGTGATTGGGAGGAAGACGGATATTATCACTCAAAGCAGACCACCTATGCGGCATTCTTCACAACAGGCGATACACCCGAACTGATCGACGTTTACTATCAGGACGGCTACTATTCGGATGTGAGGATAGCGCCTGACGGATTCATGTATCTGGTAACAACATACACATCCGAGGAGTTTTCGGTTATTGAAGATGCTGAAAATTATGAGGATTACATCCCACAGTGCGGAACGAAAGGCAAATGCGGACTTATTCCGCCTGAGGATATACTTCTTCCTCCTGAGGACGATGAAAGATTAGTAACATATGTGAACTATTCAATTATCGGAAGCGTTGACCTTAACACATCGGGCGAGCCGAGTGCAGCTGATACAAAGGCGCTTGCGGACTATACAGGACAGCTTTATGCATCTCCTGACAATTTCTATACAAACACTTATCACGGCGAACAGAGCGAAATAACAAGAATATCCATCGGCAATGGTACAATTTCACCTGAGGCATCTGCAACTCTTGACGGATATGTGAAAGACCAGTTCTCAATGAGCGAATACGGCGGATATTTCCGTGTTGCAGTTACCCGTGAGAGATATACCGAGAATGAGCCGTCGCTGAAAGACAGGATATTCCAAACAGACGATGATATCTATTACGGCGGTACATTTGAGCGTGACAATGCACTGTATATCTATGATATGGGCATGAACATGGTAGGAAGCTATGAGGGATTCGGCGAGACTGAATCCATCAAGTCAGTGAGCTTTCAGGGAAATATCGGATATGTTGTGACATATGAACAGACCGACCCGTTGTTTGCATTCGACCTCAGCGATCCGACTTCACCGAAAAAGCTGGACGAATTCAAGATAAACGGATACAGCACATATATGCAGCAGTGGTCTGACGGACTTCTTTTCGGATTCGGAGTAAATGCCAACGAGGACGGTATCGAAACAGGCGTAAAGATGGTAATGTTCGACAACAGCGACCCCGAAGACCTGAAAGAAGTGGGATTCTGGTCGCTTGACGGAGATATCAATGATGAGAACAGCGGATGGATATATTCAATGGCTATATGGGACAGAAAGGCACTTCTCATTGCTCCCGAAAAGAATTTCATCGGATTCCCGATCGAGCTGAACAACTATGTTGGTGACAGATGGACCTATGAGAACGAGTTCAGATTCTTCTCGTATGAGAACGGAGAGTTTGTGGAGAAAGGAAGCATAAAGATCGACAACAGCGATTACCGTGACGATTATGTTATGAAACGTGCGCTGTATATCGGAGACTATGTTTATATCCTTTCGGGTTCGAGATTCATAGCGGCAGACATGGCAACAATTGACATCACCGACGATATGGATTTCAGCGACGGCGACAGAGTTAAGGCAGAGGAAACAGAAGTTACCACCGAGGAGGCAACGACTGAAACAACTACCGAAACATCTGCCGAAACATCAACAGAGGCAACATACACCGAAACTACCGAGACAACAGCCGAAGAAACAACATCCGTTGAAACTACAACGGAATCGGCAGCAGAATAATCATAACATGGGCGGCTGTTTTTGAATGGCCGCCCATGTAATTTATTTTGTGAAAAGTCATTCACTAAAAAAAATAATAAAAACCGCCGAAGGCGGCATTTCTGGGGTCAAGGGGGATGTTA
>JAEDMD010000244.1 GCA_016303195.1 Oscillospiraceae bacterium
AAAATTTACTTGGAGCGCCCTGTCAGGGGCAAAATTTAAACTCAAAAGTTTTAGGAAGGGAGTTTGAGGAAGACCCCTTTTTCAAAAGGGTTCTTCCTCAATATCACGTGTAAAAACTTCTGTAAGAGTACCGCCCTTACACACGCTTTTGTTTTTTCGTGTGTCAGCTTTAAGGGGGTATATCATTAGAGGCATTTTCCGATATAAAGATCAATGCAAACACATATCGGCATTCACTTCATAAATATCTCTCTTTCCTCGCCGATCTCGCCCTCTACACGGTATTCAGCCCTGAAAACCAGAATATCTCCATCTTTATCACGCTTCACATCACGTTTTATCAGTCTGCATTCTCCAAGAAAATTTTTCTCGAAAAGATACATCTTCTTCATCAATTCCTTGTCAACTTCCTCCTCACTCAGCTCAGTTTCCGTCAATGCCGTTTCGGAGCATTTTCTTGAAATAATGCCCACAGGAAGCCTTTTCCCGAACAGACTGACCATTCGCTCATGAGTTTCCGTTTCGGCATTTTCAAAGCTGTTTTTTCCGAAAAACAGCGGAATATCCACATTGAACAGTCTCAGAAAACGCTCTGTCTTTTTCCTGCCTGTGGGAATATACGTCTGCGGATGGAGTTCTCCCCGAAATTCCGCTGTTTCCGTGTATATTCCCTTAATGCTCCCGAAAGCGTGATGTATCGTCATATGTCCCGTATCGTCCTCTGCAACGCCGTTTATGAGCAGTGTACCTTTCGGAACATAGTCGCCGACCTTATGCATAAGCATCCCGTCACAGACATTTACCTCCGTTATTTCCGCATCTTTAGCCGATACCACATTGCATGGCACACGCTTCAGAAGCATTTTCGGCTTCGGTTCAGTCTCCGTTACCTGCACAACGATACGATTGCCCGTCCTCCGCATTGCCGCCCATGCGATGCCGTCCACACGTATCTGCAATTCATGCTCGCAGTAGTGCATATCTATCCCTTTTATGAACGTTCCCTGCCTGACGTTAAGCTGAGACAGCGCAGAGAGGATAACATCGTCGCTGACTGCGGAATTTCCCTGTATTTCGATATTTACCACAGTCTGCGAGAACCACAGGCAGGCGAGGGAAGCGGCGATGATACCGAGGATGATTCCGATTCTTTTTCGGTAGCCCCACATTATCCCCATTGCTGAAACAAACTCCGCCTCTCTTAGTTCAACATCGAATTTCTCCGCAGTTTTTCGGAACTTTTTAAGATCACGGCGGTATATCTCGCCATGAAAGACATCGTGTCTCACGTACTGATCGAGACAGACAATGCCCTCACTTCGGATGCCGTTGATGAATTTATAGAGTTCTTTGCCCTGTGCGGTCACTTTCAGCCTTCTCCGCAGTTTCATTCAGCGACATCTCCTTTCTTTCGGTAAATTCGATCTGTGCTATCTTTCCACGGACTACCAGTCCACGTGTGCGGAAATCGTAGGCTCGCAGGTCATTTCCCCATACTCTCACCACAAGTCCGCCTGAGATCATCTGCATGAATATATCGTTATATTCCTCGATACGCTCGCAGTTTTCGATGGTCATTACTCTGTTGCCCTCAATGTATATCCCCGACTCCAGAAACAGCTTTTCACGGGCTGTGTCGGCAATTTTTCCAAACATTCCATCACTCCCATAAATGAATAAATCGCTCATGTTCAATAATATGATTGAATGGGTGATGTTTATGAACAAATCAGCAAAAGCCATGAAAAACGGCTTTATTTCGGCAATTCTCGTAACAGCGGCATATTTCTGCATGGCGCACACAAAAGTCATCGCCGACGCAGTTTCCGAGGCGGTGCAGCGCTGTCTGCTGACAGTAATTCCTTCGCTTTACGCAATGATGATAGTATCGGCACTCCTTGTCAGGAGCGGCATAACAGGCTGTATGCCGAATTTCCTGTCACGGCTGACAAGGCTGTTTTTCGGGCTTGACGGCACATCCGCCGCCATATTTTCAATGAGCATATTCGCAGGCTATCCCGTGGGAACTTCCATGCTTCTGAGCGAATATGAAAGCGGACGGCTTAATGCAAGACGGACGGAATTGCTGTGCGGACTGTGTTTCGGGGCAGGGCCTGCGTTCATATTTGGCTGTATTTCGGGAAAACTCTACTCCTCACCAACCGCAGGCATGATAATTCTCATATCTACGGCTGTTGCAAATATTATCGGCTTGCTTCTCATGTCACCGTGGCTGAGACGGGATATTCCCGAAGATACGGCAAAAAAGAAAGTCACGCTGACTGCGGATATGCTGACAGACTGCATGATCTCGTCGGGACGTTCAATGGCTGTCATATGCTTTTCCGTCGTGGCATTTGCCGTTATTTCGGCATTTTTCCAAATGGCTGGCATAAGCGGGAGCGTGGGGAAAATACTTTCGTGGATATCTGGAATGGACAGCGGCACGGGAAGCCGGATATTTGCCGTATTTCTCGACATTACCAACGTCAGCGGACTTCCCGTGAATGACTACTCGCTTCTGCCGTACATATGCGGAGCAACATCATTCGGCGGTGTATGTGTATTATTTCAGCTTTCAGCGCTTGTCAGAGGGAGGATATCGATTCTGCCGCTTGTGGCTGTGAGAGTTGTTATGGCGGCTGTCAGCGGAATGGTATGCCGTGTTGTGATGCCGATTTTTATGCGGTATGAGCTGATATCGGCATCAGCAGTGAGAGGGCGGATATGCAGAGAGGGATCGGCAGTGCCGTCGGTTATGCTTGTAATAATGACATTGATGGTTATAGCAGGCTGTGAAAAGGCGAAAAAAGTGCCGTAAGCTGACGGCACTTTCCCGACAGAAATAAAAAAAACAAAGAAAAAATCTTTGGCCTTTCAGTCTGTCGAAAAACTTAAATACTGGGTTTCCAAAGGGATCACGGCAGATTGTCAAGTCAAGTGCAACAAAAAACT
>JAEDMD010000245.1 GCA_016303195.1 Oscillospiraceae bacterium
CTGCTGACCTCATCATCAATGGCTTCGCTGTCGTCATCCGAATCGTCAGTTATGAAATTTATCACTGTCCGACTGCTTTCATCGGAGATGCCCGAATACTGTTCAGCGCCGAAATACAGCTTTTCGTCGTCATTATAGGCGATATCGCCGCACTGTTCCGTCATTATCTCAGAGAACACGAAATTGACGAAATCTATCACATTCTGCGAGCTTCGGAAGTTTTTGTTCAGCAGGATGGATTGTTTTTTCTCGTTGCTGTCTTCCTTATACGGAACAGAATTGTGAAGTGTATCAATGAAATTCTGCGGATTCGCCAGTCGGAATCGGTAGATGGACTGCTTCACATCGCCTACAAGGAACACGTTATCGCCGTACATTGGTCTGCCATCGTCGGAATATCGGTAATTCTTTGACAACAGCTTGAAGATCATATCCTGCTTGTTGTTGGAATCCTGATACTCGTCGATCATGATTATATCGTAGTATTCCGACGTTTTACGAGCCGTTTCGGACTGGATGATATTGCCATTTTCGTCGGTATCGGCAAGAAGTTCCAATGCAAGCCTTTCACCGTCATCAAAGCTGATGGAATTTTTCCCGCACTTCATCTGCCAGAGGATATCGCTGTATTTCTGCATGACCTCCACAAGTATCTTTGTTACTTCACGGGATTCTGCATAGTCGCTTTCCACCGAACTGAAGCCGCCTGCTGCTTTTTCCATGAGCGCCTTGACAAGTTCACGCTTTTTCTTGTAGATCTCACGAAGTTCCTTGTCATGAGGAGTTTTGCCCGTGAGAACCAGTCTTGCGAATGTTGATGCCCGTTCACATTCTTCAGCATCGGGTATCCTGCCTGCACGGAGAATTCCCAGAAAATCGGAAACCTTATCATAGTCCTCCTCAGCCTGCGCCGCTGATTTTACAGCCGCTGATACCGAAAGATCAGGGAATATCCTGCTTATCATACCAACGCAGTCATCAGCAGTTTTCAGCGCTTTTTCGGCAATTTTCATTGTGTTATCCCGAAGTGCGGCATAGTAGACCGATTCGGTGAATTCCGCTTCATACTGACTTACAGCCTTTTCGAGCCATTGGTCACGGAGCGCCGCCGATGCAAGGAAATTGTCCGTCAGGCTTATAACTTCCCTCAGCCGCTTTTCATTTTTGATGCAGAATCGGTCATAAAGCAGGGATATCTTCTCGTATTCGTTTTCGCTGAGCCAGTTGAGCAATTCGTCCATAGCACGGCTTTTCAGCACCTTGTTGTCGGAATCGTCCAGCACTCCGAATCCCGTGGTTATACCCTGATCGGAGATATTGTCCCTGAGAAGATCAAAGCAGAATGAGTTTATCGTAGAAATTTTTGCACTCTGCAAAAGTGTCTGCTGTTTGAGAAGATGAGCATTTGACGGATCGTCATTTATAAGCGCTCTCAGCTTCATGTCGAGTCGATTTTTCAGCTCCGAAGCCGCATCATTGGTAAATGTTACAACTACCATCCTGTCAGCACGTACTCCCGACTTCGGGTCAGCAATAAGCTGAGCGAGCCTTTCGGTGAGAACAGCGGTTTTTCCGCTTCCTGCCGCCGCTGATACGATGACTGACGTATTTCTCGCAGATATGGCATTCTGCTGTTGTTCAGTCCAACCCATTTCACTCACTCTCCTTTCCGTCTGTTTTCATATCAAGTATCGCCTGCGCTTCTGCGACAGCTTCCTCGTCGGGATACCGCCATCTGTCAGGCTTTGAATTGTCACATATATTAATGTAATCGCAATAACTGCACGGAAGCGTATTGCCGATCATCAGCGGTACAGCCTCGACGTTGCCGCTGTAAAGAGATTCTGCCATTTCACGAAGTTTCCGATAGGTCAGCTCTTTCAGCTTTTCCATTCCCTCCGCACTGATACAGCCTGATTTGCTGTCGGGAGTTCCATCCTTTTTCAGCCTGACAGGAATATATCTTCCTGCAACATTTTTTTCCATCGCATTAAGGACATCCATATCGCTCAGCACAAGTCCGCTGGTTTTCAATGACGAATCAAGCGCAGAGGTATTAACGCTGTCTACCTTGTATTCCTCAAGGCTCAGATCCGAGACCTGAATTGGTGTGTAAAGCACTCCCGCAGGCTTGAAATTCTCATAAACTCCGCCCTTATCCGTAGACGCAAACAGATACAGTAGCATCTGCATATTGATACCGCTTCCGAGGATCTTGGCATTCAGTTCCTTTCGGCTGCTCTTGTAGTCAACGATGCGGACATAGTCAGTTCCGCCTATATTACAGATATCGGCACGGTCAACGATTCCGCCGAAGCTGAGTTTCTTGCCCTTATTGCCGAATCGCATCACAACTGAATGGGATTTACGCAGGTCAAGTTCAAATTTATGCGGCTCGAAATCCGAAGCCATCAGCGATTGCTGAGTATGCAGAAATACCTCGGTCATCCTATCGGTCAGCTTGTTGAAGATAAGCTCGAATTTCGCATCCTTGCCGAAATCTCCTGCCATTGCCCTGCGCCTGTAATCTGCCGCTCTTGTGCCGATCTCCTTTTTAACGTCGTCGTAACTCATTGCGATGAAGTCTTTTTTGCTTCTCGAACCAAGTATGCCATAGAAACATTCATGTGTAAGCTCACCTGCTATCCTTGCATCAAGTTCAACTTTCTCGCAAGGGTGCAGATCAAGGCACTTATCGCAGAAAAATTTGAAATGGCACTGGTCATATTCTTCCATTCCCGTTGAGGAAAGCCTCAGAGGATCGAATGATCTCAGTTTTTCCATTGTGGCAGTGTCAATAATATAGTTCTGTGTGTGGCTCGAACGGTTCAGGACATAGGTAAGCCGCCGCCTGTACTCATTTCGGCTCAGGAGAAGTTTTTCGACTGCTGAAAGAGAGGGCGTGTTTTCGTCACGATGCTGCA
>JAEDMD010000023.1 GCA_016303195.1 Oscillospiraceae bacterium
CGTTTTCGCCCATGAGAGCCATGATCTCGCCCTCACGCAGAGTAAGATCCACATTCTGCAATGCTTTTACACCGGGGAATGATTTATATATCCCCCGCATTTCAAGCAGTGAATTCTCATTCATAATGCTCCTCCTAAAAATAAGTGCGGGACGACATACAGCATATTCCATATGACTCACCGCACTGACAATATTCAAATGATACGAAGAATGATCCATGTTCACGCCTGCCCCAGAGCAGAGGCAGGCATATATATTCAAAACATTAAACGCAATGGGAATGCGATACAGCCTGTTACGGAGGGAAACCGTAAGTGGTCATTGCGGGCTGATATGTCTTAAATACCGTAGTTATCAACATCCTCCTGAGTGATAGTGGAAGCATCGAAGCCCTTTTCATCCATGATGATGGTCTTGTTGGCGATAGTACCGCCGCTTTCGAGAGTTTCGATAACGTCCTTGATGTAAGAGGACTGGAATGGGTTGCACTGACCGTCATAGTTCCAGTTCTGTGCGAGAAGCTCCTCAAGAGCCCACTTATTGCAGTCGAAGCCCATAACTATAACGTCCTTGCCGACACCGTGGGAGATGTTAGCCTTATCGAGAGCGGCAACAGCCCCCTTAGCCATATCGTCATTTTCGGCATAGATAACATTGAATTCCTTGCCTGAGTCGATAGCAGACTGAACGATCTGCTGAGCCTTTTCAGCGTTCCATTCAGCAGTCTGCTGAGTAACGATATTCCAGCCAAGCTCGTCAGCGGTCTTTGTAAGAGCCTCTGAACGGCCCTTCTGAGCGGCAGAACCCATAACACCCTGAAGGTGGATTATATCATATGAAGGGAGATTCTTACCTTTGAGCCAGTCAACGGCTGTCTGACCTTCCTTAGGCATATCCGAAACGATGGAAGCGGCATAGAGGCTTTCATCAGCGTCAATAGTACGGTCAAAGAGGATGACCTCGACACCTGCTGCCTGAGCGTCTTTCAGAACCGAATCCCAGCCTGCTGTATCAGCGGCGGAGAGGAGAAGATAATCAACTTCGTCCTGAATGAACTTCTGAGCATGAGTGATCTGCTCATCGTTTTTAAGGCTGTATGCAAAAGAAGCATCGTAACCGTTTTCCTTAGTGAAAGCGGCTTTGAGGTCTTTGTCATTAGCTGTACGATAGCCTGATTCATTAGGGTCGTTATTGATGATGCCGACCTTTATGAGTTTGTCGGAAGAAGCGTTGTTTTCTGCTGAGCTTTCAGCGGTATTGTTGTTGTTAGCCGAGGGAGTTTCGCTTGAAGAATTGCCTGTGCTGCCGCAGCCGATAGCAAATGCAGCAAAGAGAACGGAAGTTGCAGCGAGAGATAAAACCTTTTTCACTTTCATAATAAAGTTCCTCCATAAAGATTCTGATAGTTGTTCTGAGATGTTTCGTACCATAAGTTGTCAGAACAATTATCTGTTTAATTTTAATATCGACCTTAACTTGTATTTACATTATAATCAATTTGTACATACATTTATACCTAAAATGTTATCAGAAATGTTTGAATTCTTTTGAATTATTGGAAATAAACTGTCATATATAACATATAGGATTATTGTGAACAGTTTGCACTGCTCTGGAACTGACGGGGAGTCTGTCCCGTGTATTTCTTGAATATTTGGCTGAAATAGCGATAATCACGGAATCCCACATCGTAGGCAATCTCGTATATCATCTTGGAAGTACAGCAAAGGAGTTCCTTTGAATGACGTATCCTGACGTTAGTGAGGTATTCCGAAAGATTCTGTCCGATCTCACGCTTGAAAAGGGCGCTGAGGTAAGATGGGCTGAGCCCGACAGCCTCAGCGACGGAGCGGAGAGAGATATTTTCGTCCATGTAGTTTTTATCGATATGGTCTTTGGCTTTGTAAACGATGCCGAAGCTGGTGTCATGGACATTTTCGATGCGCCATCTGATGCATTGTTTAAGGAGCTGTGAAAGATAAGAGGCGATCTCGTCCGAAGTTTTCATTTTTTCGGGAAGTTCATCAGCCGAGCCGAACTCATCAGCGAACCGCTGACCTGAAATGCCGAGGGAACGTGCAAAGTTCTGGGCTGATATATAAATGTCCATACAAATATATAGCCTTATCATAAGGGAATCGCATTCGTGAAAACGGGTCTCCTCCAGTACTGATGCAAGAACGTCGTCACAGCTTTCGAGGCTTCCGCTCTGCATCAGAGACTCGATACGCTTGATATCAGGCCGTCTGATATCGTATTTATTGTCATCTGATAAATAATGTGACATAAAATTCACCACCTGATTAGAATTTCATCGATCATCCTCATAAATCTTGGGCAGACGTATCTATATATTTGCAGGAAAGGGGAAAGTCTGCCTTACGGAATTCTGTTAGTGGCTTGTGTCAGTTCATCTCATAACTTGTCTTTACAAGGTATATTGGTGGCTTTTCGGCAAATTTTGCCTTGCCATCAACAAGATCCTGCTCGAAGATCTGCTCATCATACTTGTGAAGAAAAGTTCTCAGTTTTTTTTCACCGACTTTCTTTCAATAAGATCAGGGTCAAAATAGGTATTGAGTGGCTGGTCTGAATGTGAATTGATGAGTTTAAGCAGAGTTTCTGCGGCACATTCGCCCAGCTTGCTGTGCGGATGATGTACGGTAGTGAGCGGAACATCGCAGATGGATGACATCTTGGAATCGTCTATGCCGACGATGGAAATGTCATCGGGAACGCTTATGCCATGTTCCTTGCAGAACTGGAGAAGCTCAATGGCGATCTTGTCATTGTAGCACACGATAGCGGTATAGCGGTCGAGCATATCCAGAATTTTCTGCTCACGGTACTTGAAAAGAGTCTTTTTCTCAGCTGTCGAGAACCAGAGAACATCGTCCTCAGCGGAAGGGGAATCGTGGTCGAGACAGCTCTGCATGAAGCCGCTGTAACGGAGATGTCCCTGAATATCGTCGAGGGAGAAGATTCCTGATATCCTTGAATGACCGCAGCTGAAAAGGTGGTCGGTAACGAGTTTTCCTGCGGCTTTGTCATCCATAGCAACGCATGAGAAGTCAGCCCACGGATACTTTGCATTGAAGAAAACCACGGGGATGTTGTTCTTTTTCAGCTCGGCATAGAGAGCTGAGTTTGGATTTGGCAAAGCGCTTTTTGACGGTTCAACGATAAGCCCCTGAACACCGTGAGCGAGCATACTGTTGAGAGCCTGAGTTTCCTCAGCCACCTGATTATGGGTGATAGCGAGCTGCATAGCGTAGCCTGCTTCGTTGAGTACTCTCTCGATGCCTGTAACGATGTAAGGGAAGATGTAATCGCTGAAATAGGTGGAGATAACACCGATATTTCTGCTCTGGTTCTGTACAGCCGCAACACCGCCCTTGACGAAAGTACCGCTTCCACGAACACGGGAGATGATATTTTCGCTTTCAAGGCGCATGAGAGCCTGTCTTACAGTCTGACGGCTGACATTGTGGATGGAGCAAAGCTCCTTTTCTGTCAGAAATCGGTCGTTGGGTTTGAGCTGTTCCGTAGCAATGTACTTTTTAGCCCATTCTACGATCGTTAAGTACTTGTATTCCTCCATAAAAGCCTCCATGATTGATAAATTGCCCACTGATCTTGCAAATGCAGGGGAATAAGTGATAACAAATTTTCTGATGTTATAATTATACCATACAAATTTTTAATTGTAAATACAACTTAGACAATTCGTGAATGAATTTGTACACACATTCAAAAAATGATGATTGTTTTTGTTGGTTTTGCACAATGTTTACTTAAATTTGTCTACGAAGATGTTAGCATGAAAGCGGATTTTCGCTGTTTTTCAGATATCGTAAACGGCGTTGCCTTAAATCATATCCCACGGCAATAGCATTTACTTTTAAAAAATAAAAAAAAGCGCCGCAGGCGCACGTTCTGGGGTCAAGGGTGACTCCCCACAGTGTGGGGAGATGTCAGCGTAGCTGACAGAGGGGACGGGCTCCTGTTAGGAGACAGCGTCCCCCTGACAAAGTAGTAAAGCAAGCGCAGCGATGCTTTACGGACGTTTCTCAATATCTATGATTTAACGCAAAAAAGTAAATGCTGTTGCCCTGAATCATATCCCGAACTTGCTTGACAAAGAATGAGTGCTGTTGTATAATATTAATAAATAGATTGTCACTCTGTCAAATAATATAAGCTAAAATACAAATGCCGAAAGGAGAATGGGATATTGAAATTCGTACATCTTGCAGACCTTCATCTTGGAAAGCGTGAATGCGGCTTTTCCATGCTTGAAGATCAGAGAATAATTCTTGACCGCATATATGAGATCATACAGGAGGAGTCGCCTGATGCGGTGCTTATCGCAGGCGATGTCTACGATAAACTTACACCGCCTGCGGAAGCAGTGACCCTTCTTGATGATTTTCTGAGCCGGCTTGCCGATCAGAAAACGGAGGTTTTCATAATCGCAGGAAATCACGATTCTGCCGAGCGTGTGGCATTCGGTTCTCGTATCATGGACAGGAGCGGTATACATTTTTCTCCTGTATACAACGGAAAGACCGCAAAGTTCACCATGACTGACGAGTACGGCGAGGTGGACATACATCTTATGCCTTATCTGCGCTATGAGGAGGTCAGAAGATTCTTCAAGGATGAGGAAATAACCAATACCGAACAGGCGGCGGCAGTTGTTGTAAGAGAGATGGATATTGACGAAAGCAAGCGCAATGTGGTAGTTTCCCATCAGTTTGCAGCAGGCGGACTTACAAGTGATTCCGAGAGAAATTCCGTTGGCGGAACGGATATGGTATCGGCGGAGATATATGCGCCTTTCGACTATACGGCGCTGGGACATCTTCACAAACCGCAGTACATGGGCGGAAATAATATCCGTTACAGCGGAACTCCACTTAAATATTCCATGTCCGAGGCAAATGACAAAAAGAGCGTGACCATTGTTGAGATGGGCAAAAAAGGCGAGCCGCTGAAAATAACTCTCCGTGAACCCGAACCTCTCCGTGATATGAGACAGCTTCACGGCAGTTTCGATGAACTTATAGAGGGTGAGAGCAATGATTATGTCAGCATAGTCCTTACGGATACAACGAGAGTGCCCGATGCTCAAACAAAGCTGAGGGCGAAATATCCGTATCTCATGGGAATGAAGTATGAGCATGAAATGGAGCGCAGTGAGCATATCATCAATATTTCCCCCGACGTTGACACGAAAAATCCGCTGGAGCTTTTTGAGGAATTCTTCAAAAGTGCCAACGGCAAGGAAATGACAGAAAAGCAGAGCGGATATATGCAGGAGCTTATCAACGGGATATGGGGGTAAAAGTATGAGACCGACAAAACTGACGATGCAGGCTTTCGGGCCTTATATAAAGAAATGCGAGATAGATTTCTCCGAATTCGGCACATCGGGACTTTATCTTGTTACAGGAACAACAGGTGCAGGCAAGACAACTATTTTTGATGCCATAACCTACGCACTGTATGAAAAGACCAGCGGTGAGAACAGAAGTGGTTCAATGATGCGTTCAAAGTATGCACCTGACGATATGGACACATTTGTAGAACTGGAATTTGAGTGCGGCGGAAAAGAATACAAGATTCGCCGTGAACCGTCTTATGAAAGGAAAAAGAAGCGTGGCGACGGCATGACCCAGTCGCCTGCGAAATCATGTCTGACAATGCCTGACGGAAGCACGATATCCAAGGATGTCAATTCAAAGATAGAGAATGAGATAATCATGCTGAACTGCGACCAGTTCCGTCAGACAGTCATGATAGCGCAGGGCGATTTCCTCAAACTTCTCTTTGCAAGCTCAAAGGAGCGTCAGCCGTTGCTGAGAACGTTGTTCGGTACGGAGAATTTCCAGAAGCTGGTTGAGAGGCTGAAAGAGGAATGTAAGGACAATGACACTGTACGTGAGGAGATAAAGCGCAGTATCAGGCAGTATTCCGAGGGTATAAACTGTACGGAACTGCCGCAGCTTGCGGAAAATGTCAGAGTAAATGCCGATGCGGCGAATATATCCGAGCTTGAAAAGCTGACCGAACAGCTTGTTAAAGCAGGCAATGAGAAAAGCCGTGAACTGAAAGATCAGGCGGGTGAACTTGGTGAAAAGTATAAAACTGCCATCGAAGCGGCGACACGTGCAAAAAAGTTCCACGATGACCTTATCGGGCTTGAACGCAATAAGTCTGAATATCAGAAGAAAACAGATTTGCTGAATAAAGATATCGTAAATTCCGAAAAAATGCTTGCTGAGTTCAGGATGCAGGAGGAAGAATATAAAGCCGAGCGCAGTACACTTGCGGATGCACCTGCGGCTCTGGAACGCAAAAAAGCTGAACTTGCGAAGTTCAGAGAAAAGCTGGATGATATAAATAAACTGTCTGCAAATCTGGAAAAACTGGGCGATGCGGCTATTGAAGCTGATAATAAGAGCAAGGAGCATAAGAGGTTCTGCGAGCGTAAGGATGAACTTGAAAAGCAGTCAAAACAGCTTGCGGAGGATATTTCCGAACTGAAAAAAGCCGCCGCTGAACTTGAAGGCGGCGAAGCAAAACTTGCAGAAGCTGACGGCAATATCAAGAGCGTCGATGAGCGTAAAAGATCCCTTGAGCGCTTGCTGTCCGAAAGTGCGGAAAATACCGAAAAGGCGAAGATACTGAAAGCGGCGCAGGATGAATTTCTTGCGGCGGACAGCGAATTTCAGAAAAAGCAGGCGATCTTCAATGACCTTGACCATCGCTATTATCTGGGACAGGCAGGCTTGCTTGCGGAAACGCTGAAAGCGGATGAACCGTGTCCTGTCTGCGGTTCGCTCCATCATCCTTCTCCTGCTGTGAGAGCGGATGATGTCCCCACGGAGAAACAGCTCAAATCAGCCAAGGATGCTATGGCAAAAGCAGAAAAAGTAAGGAATGAAGCGAGCGGCAAGGCATCGGGGCTTAAAGGCGAATACACCACCGCCGCCGAAAATCTGGAAAAGCAGATAAAACTGCTCATAAGCGGATACAGCGGAAATGCCGATGAAAGCATAAATGCCGAGATGAGAAAATGCGATGCGGAAATGCAGGAGCTTTCAAAACAGCGCATCAGTGCGAAAAAGACCATCGACGAGCGCAAAAAGAAGCTGGAAGATGCTGAAAAGGGCGAGAAAAAGCTGGCACAAATGGCTGATGACATAAAAACAGCCGATGCAAAATGCAAGGAAGCACTTTCTGAAAAGAGCAGGGCTGAAGGACAGTATTTGAATATGAAAGAAACTCTTGAAGCTGAATTTGCAGAAAGATTCGGAGAGCCGTCACTTGTCGGAGCGGCTGAAAGAGTGAAAAAGTCAATGGAAGCCGCCAAAAGCGATGTCAGCAGAGCCGAAAAAGCCGTAAAAGCTGAAAATGACAGGATAAAACGTGCAGAAGATATTGAAATACTGCTCAATGCCGTTAATGACAAGATAGAAAAGAAAAAAGAAATGCTCAACACTCAGAGATCCGATCTTGAATCAAATAAGGGACTTTATGCCAAATGCTGTGAAGATATCAGACTTCTTACGGAGAGAGAGGGAGAGAATATCTCCGAGACTTCCATCAGGGAAAAGGAAGAAGCTGTAAAAGCGCTGAAATTGCAGAAAGATGAAGCTGATAAGCAGATAGCAGATACGGAGAGCAGGATAAATGCCAACAATGATGCAATAAAGAAGATAAAGCGCAAGGGCAGGGAACTTTCCGAAGCTGACGAGCGTACACAATGGCTGACGGAGCTGAAAAAGACCGCAGTAGGCGAGGTCGAGAATCAGAACAAGATACCGTTCGAGACATATGTACTGCTGAAAAATTTTGAGGGAATGATAGCTCATGCCAACCGTCTGCTTTACAATATGACCGACGGACATTATACGCTGAAAAGCTCCGCATTGAATGATAAGCGCAGATTCGTGGGACTTGACCTGAAAGTTTACGATCACTGGAATTCAAGCGAGCGTGATGTAAAGACACTTTCGGGCGGAGAATCCTTCCTTGCAGCACTTTCGCTGGCACTGGGACTTTCCGAGGAGGTACAGATGGCATCGGGAGGAATAAGACTTGATTCAATGTTCGTGGATGAGGGATTCGGCTCACTTGACGATACATCCCTTGATCTGGTAATGAATGCATTGGATGAGCTTTCATACGGAAGCCGAATGGTGGGAATAATCAGCCATGTGGATGAGCTGAAAAGCAGGATAAACCGCAAACTGACAGTTACAAAAGCACCGCTCGGCGGAAGTAAAGCTGAAATAATCGTGTAAGATGAACGAAATACCAATCAGGGTATATAGGCAACACCGCACAAAGCACACCTGACGGCTTTGCACTGAATTTGCTTGCATATTTTCCGTCATCTTGCACAGAAATTCCTTGACATACGTAAGTATGCCTGCGAAATTTCTATACAATCTGACGAAAAATCTGTCGGCGCATCTTCAGCACAATCTTTGTGCGGTGCTGCCTATAATAAAACAATTCGGGGGAAAGCCTTTACTCAGAAAGGTTTTCCCCCGATAACTGTGTATAGATCTGTTATGTCATTGTTTTATTCTGCTGAGAAAGAGTCCTTGCCTACACCACAGAGAGGACATTCGTAGTCTTCGGGAAGATCCTCGAACTTAGTGCCGGGAGCAATACCGTTATCAGGATCGCCCAGTTCTTCGTCATAAACGAATCCGCATACATCGCAAACGTATTTCATATTTTCACCTCCGTGTTCAAGATATATGTCATATCCAATGGATGAAAGAACGAGTATCAGCGCTTTTTGTAATCATCGCCGTACCAGCAGTAGCCGTCCCTGCCTGCTTCCTTGACTTTATACAGCGCATCGTCAGCTCGTCTAAGGAGGGCTTCAAAGTCACCTGCATCCTTCGGGAAAGAAGCTATGCCTGCGCTGAAATGCACATGGAAGCGTTCGGCATCGGGAGTCTGCGGATCGTCTATAATGATAGCACCGAGCATTTGTCTTGCTCTTTCGATCATTGCGTTTATTTCGTCCTTGTTTTTATCCTTGACGAGAACGACGAATTCATCACCGCCGTAACGTGCGGCGAAACCGTCCTTGCCGAAAACATGGCTGAGAGTGATCGCAAATTCTTCAAGTATCCTGTCACCTGCTTCATGGCCGAAACGGTCATTGACCTGTTTGAAGAAGTCGATATCCACGAACATGAACGTGTATCTGCCGTTATTTGGCGAACTGAGCAATTCCTGCGCTCTTGTGTCGAAAGCACGGCGGTTCATGATACGGGTGAGAGGGTCATAGGAGGACAACTTCTCGAAAACTTCCTTTTCTTCGCTTTCCTTGCGGTGGAGGAAAAGGATGAGAGCGATCGCTATACCCAGCAGGACGAGAGCGAAAGCGACAATGGAAATGAGTATCGGACGCATAGTGCTTGTAAGCGAATGGCTGGGAGTTCTTACAACAACGTTCCAGCCCGGCATGAAGTCGATACGTCTGAACACCTGAGTATAATCAACACCGTTCACACCGTAGTTGACAGCGGCGAAGTCCTCACCGTTTCTGAGGGCTTTTTCCCATTTTTCGTAATCGTCTTTATTTGTCAGTTCGTTCTTGTATATCCTGAAATTTGACCATCCGCCGATAACGCTGTCAGGGCCTGAACAGCGGACATAGTTGTCGGATGAGCGGTTCATGAGCCATATTTCGGTATCGTCGCTCATAGATTCATTGTTCGCCATTTTCTGAAGCTCTGTCAGCGGGAAGGTCATGAAAATCGTGCTTATTTTTTCGCCTTTCAGATAAACGCCCGAAAAGATGGTGAAGACCATCTGACCTGTTTTGCCTGAGCGGTAAGGTGTGGAGATGACAACACCGTTGTTGTGAGCGGAAAGGGAATCATCCTTAGCTGATTCAAGAAGCCCCCACTTGCGGAATTCTTCTTTTTCGTTCTCATCAGCATAAACAGTGCCGTCATTGTTTATGATACCGACACTGACCATTGAACTGCGGTTCATGCCGCTCTTGAAGTTTTCGTACATCATGTCGGGGTCATCCTTGATAGGAGTGCCTGCGAGCATGGCAGCACAGCCGTTGACAGAATCGGACATATATTTCATGGAACTGTCCATTTTTTCTGATATGAGGGTGCAGATATCATATGTCAGTTCCTTGTCGTGCTGTTCAATTCGCCGATTGAACATAGTTGTTATAATTCCCAGTCCTACCAGACAGACGATGATAAAGGTGATGATGAAATTCTGGTAAGACATAGCAGGGTCTGTCGCCCTCAGCATTTTGTCAGCAGTAGATCTGGATCTCATATAACTCCCTTAGTAGCGGCTCAGGATATCCTGAACCTGAGGTGTATTACGTGTTTCGTGGTCAATGATGAGTATTCCCGTATCAACGAATTTCGGTTCGGGAACTTCACCGTCGCAGAGGTTTACGCAGGCTTCAACAGCCTTATAGCCCATTTCGTAGTTTTTCTGAAGCACTGATGAAACGGAGAAGCTCTCATCCTTCATCAGCTCGCTTATCTTGTCGGGGAAGTCGAAATTTACAAGAGAAATGTCTTTTCTTCCCGAATCCCTGATATAATCTGCAAAACCTTCTGCGGTGAAATAGTTTGCGGCGAAAACGCCGTTAATGTTATCGTGTCTGTCAAAAATGTCCTTGATATCGATTACAGCATCGTTATAGTCATCGCTCTTGCACACATCGTCGAGTATCTTCCAGTCGGCAGGTGCATAATCAGCCCAGTAACCGCAGAAACCTGCTATCCTTTCATTGAGGGAGGGGACAGTGACTGCACCCGTGAGGATAACGACATTGGCTTCATTGTTTTCGGATACACCGTTTTTCTTCATATCATCAATAAGAGTTTTTGCAGCTTCACGGCCTGCGAGCATATTATCGGTCATGAAACATACATCGTAATCCTGACAGTTGACCATAGTATCAGCGAGAACGACGGGGATGCCCTGAGCGTGGATACTGCTCACGCAGTCTGAAAGTCTTACAGCATCGTCGGGAGCGATGATAATGGCATCGGCATTGAGGCTTATGGCTTTATCGACGAGCCTGACCTGTTGTTCAATTTCGATCTCATCTTCCGAACCGCTCATATAGACATTTACCTCAAGCTCATTACCTGAGACAGCCGCACCTTTTGAGAGGACTTTCCAGTATTCATCGTCGAGGTCTTTTACAATGAGGTAGATATTTTTTCTTCCCTCCTGTATCTCAGTGATAGGAGAGAATTCGGCAATGCTGTCGTCATTGACCGAGGTCTCATTCTGCTGAGAGCATGAACACAAAGCCGCCGCAAGCAAAAACACGGCAGCAGATGCATAGATTTTTCTGAATAAAAACATATATCCTCCAAGAGTATGGACAGCCCGAAAAGAATGTCTGTATCAGGCGGCGGATCAATTTTTCTCGATTTATGTCAGTTTTCTGCCTTATTGCGGTTTAAAGGCGGAGATCACGGATATGACTGATGGTCAGTATAGTGCCATAAAAACAATTAGCCGTTCGGACGGCTAAAAAGGAATGAAGCAACAGTTAGTAATGAGAGGAGAGGCAGAGAGAGGGAGTTTTGTCTGTTTGATGATCTTATCACTGAAAACAGAAAAGACCATCTTATTAATACATATATACTAATGATATCATAAATAGAAAAAAATGTCAATAATATGGAAGTATTAAATAAGCGGAGAGGGGATTATTGGTGATAGTTACTAAAAATATTATAGATAAGAGGCAGATATAATAAATTGATACGTTTATTAATTGTATTTATTTGCATAAAAAATACTATCTGTAAATTGTTAGTGTATACTATGCATAATATAGACGATATCAGAAAGAATTCCCGTGGTAGTTTGCAATGTGTGAGGAATGGATAATTATGATAGGAAAAATTAATTTCCGTGACCGCCGAAAAAACTGTTGACTATTTTGTGATTTTAGGGTATTATATTATAGGCAACACCGCACAAAGCTTGTGCTGAAGATGCTGTGACAGATTTTTCGTCAGATTGTATAGAAATTCCGCAGGCATACTATCGTATGTCAAGGGATTTCTGTGCAAGATGACGGAAAATATGTCCGCAGATTCAGTGCAAAGCCGTCAGGTGGGCTTTGTGCGGTGCTGCCTATAGGTATAGAATTATGGGATAAGTGTAGAACGTTAGGAGCATTGGTTAATGCATGATACCGTAAAAAAAATAATATGTGCATCGCTGGGAATGATCATGACAGGTGTTGCATGGGCTTCCTCGTGCTATTTTTCAAGAGCAAGGGTCAACACCGATAAATACCCCATTTTCGGAGTAGATGTGTCCAATTATCAGGGCGATATCGACTGGCAGAAGCTGGAGGAGCAGGGAGTGCGCTTTGCTTTTGTGAAAGCTACCGAAGGAAGCGGACACACCGATGAATCCATCCGCAGAAATATGGAACGTGCCGCTGAAACGGGCATAGAGATATCAGCCTATCACTTTTTCAGCTTTGACAGCGCAGGCGAAACTCAGGCGGATAATTTCATCGCCGCCGTTGACAGGGACGAGATAACTCTGCCGCCTGTGGTGGATATAGAGTATTACGGTGACAAACGCAGGAACAAGCCGACTAAAGCTGAGACTGAGGCGATACTTCGTCCGCTCCTTGAAAGACTTGAGGAGTACTATGGAGAGAAGCCGATGATATATACAACTCTGCCTGTGTATTACCGCTATGTTAAGGAAGATTTTTCCGACTATCCGCTGTGGATAAGGAGCGTGAATTTCGAGCCTGACCTTGTGGACTGGACTTTCTGGCAGTACGATGACCACGGCAAGCTGGACGGATATTATGGCGACGAGCAGTATATCGACTTCAATGTTTACAGATACAGCGAACTGAAATGAGCTGTATCTCATAAAAAGGTAAATGCAGTGTGATAATGACAGCTGTATAATATAAGGAGGATATAAAAATGAAATATTACGTAGGTATCGACCTCGGAGGAACTAATATCGTTGCAGGTGTAGTTGACGAGGAATACAACATTGTAGCAAAGGCAAGCACTAAGACCAACTGCCCCCGTCCTGAAAAGGAAATTGCTGATGATATGGCAAGAATGGCAATTGAAGCTGTAAAGAACGCAAAGCTGACAATGGATGACATCGAGTGGATAGGTGTCGGAACACCCGGTATCGCAAACAGCTCAACAGGTATAATCGAGTATTCAAATAACCTCGGCTTCAAGGATACACCAATGGTGAAGTACATACAGGAGTCCATCGACAAGCCTGTATTTATTGAAAATGATGCAAATGCAGCAGCATACGGCGAATACGTAGCAGGTGCGGCTAAGGGCGCAAAGAATGCAGTATGCATAACTCTCGGAACAGGCGTAGGCGGTGGAATCATCATCGACGGCAAGATCTACTCAGGCTCAAACTTTGCAGGTGCAGAGATCGGACATACAGTCATCGAGGTAGACGGCGCACAGTGTTCATGCGGCAGAAAGGGCTGTTTTGAGGCGTATTCATCAGCAACAGGACTCATCCGCATGACAAAGGAATCAATGGCAGAGAATCCTGATTCAGCAATGAACAAGATGGCTGAGGAAAGAGGCAAGGTAACTGCACGTACATCATTCGACTGCATGAGAGCAGGGGATAAGTACGCAAAGGCAGTTGTAGACAAGTACATCAAGTACCTTGCGGCAGGAATCACAAACACTATCAACATTTTCCAGCCTGATATTCTTTGTATCGGCGGCGGTGTATGCAACGAGGGCGATCCGCTTCTTCTGCCGATGAAGGAACTTGTGGCAAAGGAAGTGTATACAAGAAATTCACCCAAGAATTGTGAGATAGTTATAGCAAAGCTGGGAAATGACGCAGGAATCATAGGTGCGGCATTCCTCGGCAGAGCAAATCAGTAAAGGGTGGTACTCTTACAGAAGTTTTTCACTCGTGGTACGGAGGGTAAACCTTTCTGAGGAAAGGTTTACCTAACCGAAAATTAAATCCACATCCTTTTATATAAGTCAAAATTTATAACCAACAAAATTGGCTTTTGTGGTATCGACAAAATTCGCTGTTGACAAACGTGAAAAATCATAGTATAATATTTACAGAGCATTTCAAGCTCCTACCTTGTCCTCTGAAAATGGGGGCGTAAAGGTTTCGACGGGGGTTCTGAAGTGTGATAAGCGAGCGGAGTACGGCGTGATCTCCATAATCCTCGCCACGTTTAAATATAAACGCAAGAAATAACATCACAGTAACTAGAAATAGTGCACTGGTAGCAGCTTAAGTCTGCTTCTGTCCGCCGAAGGAGTACCACGGCCTTCGCTCGGGCATTGATTAGTGGTGAACGACTGTCGGAAGTGTCCGTGTCCGACAGTTGTATACGGACTACCTTGACTTTCAGCCTGTTTATCGGCGGTCTGTCAGGGGAATCTTAATAGGTAAAATACGCTCGTAGAAAGTTGCATGAATGAGCTTTCGGACAGGGGTTCAATTCCCCTCGCCTCCACCAATCGCAACATTATACGCAAAAGGACACATAATTGCAGTGTTG
>JAEDMD010000246.1 GCA_016303195.1 Oscillospiraceae bacterium
CGCCAATGAGATGTATACAGGAACTCTCGTTCAGGGAAGATCACACCATATCAGCTACAAGAACAAGAAACGCAAAAAAGTGGAACAGGCTGACTGGGTTCGTATCCCCGACACTCATGAAGCTGTCATAGATGCCGAAACATGGGCAAGAACTCAGGAACGTCTCAGCAGTCATGCCCGTGTTGGGAAATGCTCTCAGGAACTCTCTCCACTGTCGGGAAAGGTGAAATGCGCTGTCTGCGGAAGTCCCATGAAGCGGAATGTCTATTACAACAAAGCCAAGACTATAAAATATTACGGCTTGCAGTGCGGTGCTTATAAATCGGGAGCGATGAACTGCCCTAACAGATCTTCTGTCAGCGGTATCGTCCTTGAAAAGAAAATTCTCGACGAACTGAACAGCATTGTTGAAAAATATTGCAATACCGAGGATATCCGTCTTGATGATATCGGGAATGAACAGGCAAAAGAGCAGGAAAAACTCCTTTCAGCGCTGAAAAACAGACTTGATTCATCCAAAGACCGCCTTGTGAAAATGTATAAGGATAAGCTGGACGGGATAATTTCTGATGAAGATTTTTCATTGTTCCGAAATGCCCTCACCGACGAGGAAAAGGAGATTTCTGCACGTATCGCCGAGACTGAACAGCATATCGCACGTATCGGGAATATAGGAGATAAGCAGGCTGTCATTGAAAAATATACCCATTTTGACAAACTCGACCGTACCATTGCCGATGAATTTATTGACTGCATTGAGATAGGAACGGCTGATGATACAGGCGAAAGGAAGATATATATTCACTGGAAAATATGATAAGAAATTGTAGGGGCCGCCTTTGGCGGTCCTCTTGACATTCTGCGCTATTGTAAGGACTGCCAAAGACAGCCACTGCAAATCAATATCTGCGATCAACATAATTGATTTGCGTGAATCCTCACTTCATCATCTTGTAAACCCACAGCCGATGTGCTATAATAAATTATCCCGAAAATAAGGAGAATTGCCATGAATCAAAAACGAATACTTATAGTTGACGATGACTGCGACCTTTCGCTTATCATCTCAGAAATGCTTGAGGGATGCGGTTATGAAACTTCCCGTGCTGCTTCCGCTGAGGAAGCATTCGATATACTCACCAACAACACATTCCATCTCATACTGCTTGACATAAATCTTCCCGATTCTACGGGATTTGAGATATGCAGACAGATACGCAGGGCTTCAAATGTCCCTGTTATTTTTGCCAGTGCCAGAACAAGCGAGGATGACCGTATAACAGGCTTTGACACAGGCGGTGATGATTACATCCCCAAGCCCTACTCGATGAAAGAACTGCTTTCAAGGATAAATGCCGTTATGCGGAGGACTTACGGCTTCGGTAATGAGGGCGATGAGATCGGCTTCGGAAATGCGAAAATAAACACATCCGCTCGTTCCGTTGCCAAAAACGGCAAGAATATCAGCCTTTCACAGCGTGAATTCGATCTTCTCGTTTATCTTTGCAGAAACAAGAACACAGCCATTCCAAAGGACAAGCTCATTTCAGAGGTATGGGGAGCTTTCAGCGATGCAGAACCGTCCACCCTGACTGTACACATCAGGTGGCTCCGTGAAAAGCTGGAGGACGATCCCGCTTCCCCCGTTCATATAAAAACCGTCTGGAAACTGGGCTATATACTGGAGGATGCCACATGAAAAAGCTATTTTCCGTAACTCTTGTTTTTGCCCTTATACTTGCTCTTTCGGCGCTGATACTTGTAAACCGTGCCGACAACAGCGACAATACGGGAAGGTATATAGTTGCCATCAATGAGATAAAACAGCTCAGCGCTGTCGGAGATATGCAGAAAGCCGAAGAAAAGGCTGACGAACTTATCGCTTATATGAATGACCGAAGCAGAACTGTTCCCGTAAGAAATTATGTTATCGCCATGTGCGCCGTTGATCTTGTCATACTTGCATCAATGTCACTGTACTGCGGAATGAAGATGATCCGCCCTTTCAGCAAGCTGACAGATTTTGCCGAAAAAATAGCGAAAGGCGACATGGACATCCCTCTTGAATATGAGCGGACAAACTATTTCGGAAAATTCACATGGGCGTTCGACAATATGCGCCGTGAGATAACAAAAGCCCGTTCATGCGAAAAAGAAGCCATCGAAAACAACAAGACCGTTATCGCCTCTCTTTCCCATGATATAAAAACTCCTGCCGCTTCCATAAGAGCATATGCAGAAGCCCTTGAAATGGGCATGGACGGCGATCCCGAAAAAAGAAGCCGTTACCTTGAAGTCATTATGCGGAAATGTGATGAAGTTGCAAAGCTGACAAACGATATGTTCCTGCATTCCCTTTCAGACCTTGACAAGCTGAAAATAAATCCCGAAAAATTCGAGATATGCAGTTTTACTGAAGATGTCATAAATGACCTTTGTGCCGACGGAGGTGATATTTCCTATCAGCGTCCGTACTTTTCCGCCGATGTCAATGCCGATAAGGGCAGAACTGCACAAATGATAGAAAATCTGATAAACAATGCACGAAAATACGCTAAAACCAAAGTGGATATCTCACTTACAAAGGACAGCGGATTCGTGTACATTCATTTCAGAGATCACGGAAAGGGCATCCCCGACGAGGATATGCCGTTTATTTTCGACAAATTCTACCGTGGACGCAACTGCGGTGATGAGGCAGGTTCGGGTCTCGGACTTTTCATCGTGAAATATATCACTCAGCAGACAGGCGGTGATATCGTTCTTAAAAATCATCCTGACGGACTGGAACCACGGTTTCACTGCCGATACATACTGATGTTCAGCATATATAACGAAAGCTCCCAGGGCACAGCATTTACTTTTTTGTGGTAAGACATAGTTATTGCGAAACGACCGTAAAGCA
>JAEDMD010000024.1 GCA_016303195.1 Oscillospiraceae bacterium
TCTATTTCAGGACTACCGAGGAGATGCTGAAAGAATTTGCATATCTCGGCGAGGACAAGGCGAGAGAGATAGTTATTACCAATACCAACAATATCGCCGACCAGATAGAAGTAGTGCGCCCGATACCGAAGGGTACGTTCACTCCGACCATCGAAGGTGCGGAGGAGGAACTGGTAAAGATAACCCACGATAAGGCTTATTCCATTTACGGCGACCCGTTGCCTGAGATCGTTGACAAGCGCCTTGACCGTGAGCTTTCGTCAATTATCAAGCACGGTTTCTCGGTGCTGTACATCATCGCTCAGAAGCTGGTGTGGAACTCCGTTGACAACGGCTATCTTGTAGGTTCGAGAGGTTCTGTCGGTTCGTCATTCGTGGCATCAATGGCGGGAATCTCGGAGGTAAATCCGCTTCCGCCGCATTATGTATGCCCGAAATGCAAGCACAGCGAATTTCTCCTTGACGGTAAATACGGCTCAGGTTTCGATCTTCCGCCTAAGAACTGTCCCGACTGCGGAACGGATATGATGCGTGACGGACACGATATCCCGTTCGAGACATTCCTCGGATTCGACGGCGACAAAGCGCCTGATATCGACCTTAACTTCTCCGATGAATACCAGTTCTGGGCACACCGGTACACAGAAAAGCTGTTCGGCAAGGCTAACGTTTTCAAGGCAGGAACTATCTCTGTCGTTGCGGAAAAGACCGCATACGGCTACGTTAAGAAATACTGCGAGGAAAATGGAATAAACCTCAATAATGCGGAGCTTACAAGGCTTGCCATCGGCTGTACGGGCATCAAGAGAACAACAGGTCAGCACCCCGGAGGAATGGTCGTTGTTCCGTCGGATTATGACGTTTATGACTTCACACCCGTTCAGCACCCTGCGGATACAGCGGATTCGGAGATAATCACCACTCATTTCACATTTAACTCCCTCCATGACACCATCCTCAAACTTGACGAACTCGGACACGTTGTACCGACTCTCTACAAGCACCTTGAAGACCTTACGGGCATTAAGATAAAGGATGTTCCCACATCCGACCCCGATGTTATAAGAATGTGTACAAACTGCGATGTTCTGGGAGTTACCCCCGAAGATATCTACTGCAAGACGGGAAGTCTCGGAATCCCTGAGATGGGAACGGGATTCACCATACAGATGCTTCTGGACGCAAAGCCGACGAAATTCAGCGACTTCTTGCAGATATCGGGACTTTCCCACGGTACGGATGTATGGCTCGGCAATGCGAAAGACCTCATAGATCAGGGAGTATGCACCATTTCGGAAGTTATCGGAACTCGTGACAGTATCATGACATACCTGCTTTACAAGGGTGTTGAGCCGAAAATGGCATTCCAGATAATGGAGTGGACACGTAAGGGAAAAGCGCCGAAGCAGTTCACGCCTGAGATAATACAGATGCTCCGTGACCACAATGTACCCGAATGGTATATCGAAAGCTGTCTGAAGATAAAGTATATGTTCCCGAAAGCCCATGCGGCGGCATATGTTATTGCTGCGATAAAGCTGGGATGGTTCAAACTGCACAGACCGCTGGAGTATTATGCCACATATTTCTCGGTACGTGGCGAAGATTTCGATGCGGAGCTGGCTGTCAAGGGCATAAAGGCGGTAAGAGCTAAGATAGAGGAGCTGAAAGCCCTCGGAAATGACCGAAGCAACAAGGAAAGCGCCCTCTATGATATCCTGCTCATCACTAATGAGATGATGTCACGTGGCTATGAATTCCTGCCGATAGACCTGTTCAAGTCCCATGCAAAGGATTATCTTGTTGAGGACGGCAAGCTGAGAATACCGTTTTCGGCTATGTCAGGTGTCGGAGACAACGCCGCTATGGGCATTTATGACGCTGTTCAGAAGGGCGGATTCATGTCCATTGAGGAATTCCAGCAGGAGAGCGGTGCATCAAAAACCACAATAGATATGTTGAAAAACATAGGGGCATTTGGCGATTTACCCGAATCTACACAGATGTCGTTCTTTTAACTTGACTTTTTTATAGTAATATGTTACTATATTACTATGTTAGCAGACTAAAGCGTTATTTTAATGCGGAATTTGGAATTCGTAATTCGGAATTGCGGTGTCCCCTGTCGGGGACAGATTAAAATATAATTGTTAATTATAAAATTATTTAAATCCGTGAGCGGAGCGAACACAATAATTACGAATTCCGCATTCCGAATTACGAATTGATAAAGAGGAGGATATTATGAGAAATTACGATCTTATCACTCCCGAAGGAACTAAAGATCTTCTTTTCGGTGAGTGCGTCATCAGACGAAATATAGAAAATACGCTCATGGAGCTTTTCAAGAGCAGAGGATACAGCGAGATAATTACACCGGGACTTGAATTCTTTGATGTTTTCAACCTGAATTCACGTTATTTTCCGCAGGTGAACCTTTACAAGCTCACCGACAGCAAGGGCAGACTCATCGTTATGCGCCCCGACTCAACGATGCCTATCGCAAGAGTTGTGGCTACAAGACTGAGAGAGGCTGACCTTCCGCTGAAATTATGCTACGATCAGCCTGTTTACCGCACAGAACCTGCTCTCAAGGGCAGAAGCGACGAGATAGTTCAGGCAGGTATCGAGCTTATCGGTTCTCAGCAGAAAATGGCTGACCTCGAAGTTATCTCAACAGCCGTTGATTCGCTCAGGGCGTTCAACATGGAATTCTCCATTGAACTCGGACATATCGGCATTTTCAAGGAGCTTGTGAGCCGTCTTGAAGCTACTGCGAAGGAAAAGGAGAGCATAAGAAAGCTCATCGAAAGCAAGAACTTCCCTGCACTGAACGATTTCCTCGATACATTCGGCACAAGCAGTATTACAACTGCTCTGAAAAAACTGCCTGCACTTTTCGGCGGTGAGGAAGTATTCGACAAGGCTGAGGAACTTATGCCAGATGATAACATCAAGCGCCTGCTGGATGAGTTAAAGGCTATTTACAACGATATTTCCGCTATCTGCGGAGAGGAGGCTTCAATTACGGTTGACCTCGGTATGGTAAACAAGACCGATTACTACACAGGCTTCATCATCAAGGGCTATTTACAGGGACACGGCGAGGAAGTTCTCTCAGGCGGACGCTACGACAAGCTGATATCGGAATTCGGCTACGACGTTCCTGCTGTGGGATTCGCTGTAAACGTAAACGGCATTGAAAAGGCAATCGAGAAAAACGGAGTTTATCCTGCTGAAAAGCAGATAGATGCTCTTGTATACGCTGAGGACGGCTTTGAGGTGGATGCTCTCAGAGTTGCTCAGGAACTGAGAGATCAGGGACTTATCGTGGAGATCGCACTCCTTGACGATCCTGAAAGCGTGAGAGAATATGCAAAGAACAAGAAGATCGCAAGAGTTGTGGTCATTGACAGCGAAAGCGGGGAGGTAAAAGAATGAACAAGCCTATAAGGATAGCTCTTACAAAGGGCAGACTGGAAAAGGACACCGTCGGACTTCTTGAAAAGCTGGGCTTTGACTGCACAGCAGTACGTGAAAAGGGCAGAAAGCTGATACTTCCTGTTCCTGATGCAAATATGGAAGTAGTTCTTGCAAAGGCAAACGACGTTATTACATATGTTGAGCATGGTGTATGCGACATGGGTGTTGTTGGCAAGGACACCATAATGGAAATGCGTGGAAAGTTCTATGAGCTGGTTGACCTCGGATTCGGAAAGTGTAAATTCGCTCTCGCAACAAAGAAGGGCTACGATTTTTACAGCGGTTACGGCATAAAGACAATTGCTACAAAGTACCCGAACGTTGCAAGGAGTTTCTTTGAGAAAAAGGGCATGGATACCGAGATAATCAAGATAGAAGGCTCAGTTGAGCTTGCACCGCTCCTTGAACTTGCAGACGGTATCGTTGATATCGTTGAGACAGGAACTACTCTTAAAGAGAACGGACTTGAAGTCATCGAGGATGTTGCGCCTATCTCAGCAAGACTTATCGCAAATACAGTAAGTCTGAAAATGAGACAGGCTGAAATAGAGAAACTTATTGAACTTATAGAGGAGAATCTGTGATGAAGAAGATATATGCAAACGGCACTGACGAAGTAAAATTCCTTGCCGACCTCAAAAAGAGAAGCGGCGAGACAAATAAAAAGGTAGAGGAAGTTGTAAACGAGATAATCGAAACTGTCAGAAACGGCGGCGACGAGGCTGTAAAGAATTACACTCTCAAATTCGACGGCAATCTTCCGCAGTATTACGAAGTACCGAGAGAGGTCATCAATGACGCTCTTACAGAGGCAGATCAGGAATTTGTTGACGCTCTCCTGAATGCACAGGAAAACATTGCTGATTTCCACAACAGACAGGTTGAACAGAGCTTCATATCACCAAAGAAGAACGGTGTTATCATGGGTCAGCGAGTACGTGGTCTGGAAAGAGTAGGACTTTACGTTCCCGGCGGTACAGCGGCTTATCCTTCAAGCGTTCTCATGAATGCCATCCCTGCAAAGATCGCAGGCGTTAAGGAGATAATCATGGTAACTCCTCCGTTGAAGGACGGCACTCCTAACAAGGATATCCTTGTAGCCGCTGCTATTTGCGGAGTTGACAGAGTATTCCTTTCAGGCGGCGCACAGGCAATTGCGGCTCTTGCATACGGAACTGAGGAAATACCGAAGTGTGACAAGATCGTCGGCCCCGGAAATATTTATGTAGCCACAGCAAAGAAGCTCCTTTACGGCGTTGTTGATATCGACATGATCGCAGGCCCAAGTGAGATACTTGTTATCGCTGACGAAACAGCAAAGCCTAAGTTTGCGGCGGCTGACCTTATGTCACAGGCAGAGCATGATGTTCTTGCATCAGCTATCATGGTAACAACAAGCGAGAAGTTAGCTGACGAGACTCTCAAGGAGATCGACCGACAGAAGGAGTACCTCGAAAGAAAGGCTATCATTGAGAAGTCACTGGAGGACTACGGTGCTATCATCATTGCTGACAGCCGTGAAAAGTGCGTAGAACTGGCAAATGAGATCGCACCTGAACACCTTGAAGTTCTCATGGAGAATCCGTTCGAGCTTCTGGGAAGCCTTGACAATGCAGGCTCGATCTTCCTCGGAAATTACGCATCCGAGCCTCTCGGTGACTACTATGCAGGCCCGAACCACGTTCTTCCCACAAGCGGAACAGCACGTTTCTTCTCACCTCTGGGAGTTGCCAGCTTCACAAAACGTACAGCTTACACTTACTATACCGAGGACGCTCTCCGTCAGGCTAAGGACGATATCGTTCTCATTGCAGAGCGTGAAGGACTTACTGCACACGCTAATGCTATCAAGGTAAGATTTGAATAATGGTATTTTCAAGATCACAGTTGACTGATGAGGATAAGGAGAGAATTGACAAGCGACGTATAAAAATTAACAGAGTAGCAGATATTCTTGCTTTTGTTCTTTCTGCAATTTTGTTTATTTTTTGTCTGAAAGACACTATATTTGTAGGAGTCGGAGTACTCAGGACAGTGTTGTGGGGAATTCTTGCGGCAAGTCTGTTGGCTGGTGTGATAAAAGGCAGAAAATCTTTTATTATATTTACGTTAACAGTAAATTTTATTGCTTTAGCATTTGTGAGCGTCTTGTCGCTATATACATTTGGCTTTCATTCCGTAAGCAAGTGGAAATACAATGCTCAGAGAAAGTATGTTGACAGCAAACATAACGGTAATTCAGATTGCTTTCCCGATTCATTGCCTGATGATATCGAAGATTACAGTATAGACTATATGCCGAGTATCATGCAGGGAACAGGACATTTCCGTGTTCGTTTCAGAACATCGGCTGAGCAGATCGAAAAATACGAAAAGGAATATTCCGAAAAAGCAATATACACCATACCGCTGAAGGATTTCGGAGGAGAATTCATTATTAATGTGCAGGAGTTCAGTCCCGAAGCCGAAGTTTCGTATGAGGATGATAAATCTCTCGATGTAGCTTATTCTCAGACATTCTGGGAAGGTCATGAAAATGAAGCAACGGTATATGTTACATCTGCCGTTCATGACTGGAATCATCCTCACAGCGGTGCGGTCATAATCAATAGATCAGAGTGCATGATAGAATTCACACAGTTAGGTTAAAACCAATGGGGCGGCAAATACACCGCCCTAAAGGTGTTTTTTATAAGAAGTGTTTTTTTAGAAAGGATAAAATTTATGAGTTACAAACTGAACAAAAAATTAGTGAATTTAGTTCCATACGACCCGATAATGGGCGAATACAAGATAAGACTTGACGCAAACGAAAGCTGTTTCGACCTCAGTTCAGAACTGAAAGACAAGGTCAACAAGGCTATCGCAAAGGTGGATTTCAACCGCTATCCCGATTGCCTTGCAAAGAAGCCTATTGCCGCATTTTCCGAGCTTTACGGCATTTCTCCCGATCTTGTAACAGCAGGCAACGGCTCTGACGAGCTTATCAGCGTTATCACAAGCTGTTTCTTTGAGAGCGGCGACACTCTGGTAAATGTTTCCCATGATTTTTCAATGTACGGCTTCTATGCACAGCTTTATGAGCTGAATGTAGAGACATATCAGAAAAATGCAGACCTGACCATTGATGCAGACAAGCTCATTGCCTTCTGCAAGGAAAAGAACGCAAGAGGCCTCATTTTCTCAAATCCATGCAATCCTACATCAGTAGGTCTTGACAGGGATTCTGTAAGAAAGATAATCACTTCGCTTGAAGATACTCTTGTTATCCTCGATGAGGCATACATGGATTTCTGGGATCAGTCACTTCTTGATGAAGTTGACAAGTACAGCAATCTGCTCATTCTCAAGACCTGCTCAAAGGCTATCGGTATGGCGGCTGTACGTTTTGGATTTGCAGTTTCAAACAAGACTGTCACAACAGCCCTGAGAGCCGCAAAATCGCCATATAACAGCGACAGCGTTGCACAGACCATCGTTTCTGAGATACTCAGCGAAAAGAAGTGGCTCACCGATTGCAGAAATGTCATTATCAGCGAAACAAAGAAGCTCTATGACGGCATCATGACAATCAATGAGAAGTACAAGGCATTTGATGCAGTTTATGAGACACGCACCAATTTTATCTTCATCAAGACTGACAAGGCTAAGGAGATTTACGAATATCTCCTTGAAAATTCCATTGCGATCAGATTTTTCGGCGGAAATATAAGAATAACAGCAGGCACTCCCGAAGAAAATGCGGAAGTTCTCGCTGTACTGGAAAAATTCTTCACAAAGTAAAAGGAGGACGGTATGCGTACAGCTACACTTGAACGTGAGACAAAAGAAACGCAGATAAAAGTCACAGTAACTCTTGACGGCAAGGGCAAGGCTGATATAGACACAGGCATCGGCTTTTTCGACCATATGCTCACAGCTCTTTCTGTACACAGCGGCATCAGCATGAGTATACAGGTACACGGCGACCTGCACGTTGACTGCCACCACACCATCGAGGACACAGGAATCGTCCTCGGTGCGGCACTGGGACAGGCTCTTGGCGCAAAATCGGGAATTGTCCGCTATGGTACGGCGTATATACCTATGGATGAATCTCTGGCAATGGCAAGCCTTGACCTGAGCAACCGTCCATTTCTGGTATTCAACTGCGAGTTCACCAATCAGTCATGCGGACAGTATGACCTTTGTATGACTGAGGAGTTTTTCCGTGCATTTGCCTTTAATTCGGGAATGACACTGCACATCAATTTGCTTTACGGCTCAAACGATCACCACAAGGCAGAGGCGGTATACAAGGCAGTTGCACACGCATTAAAGACCGCTGTTACGCAGAATACAGACGGTTCGACGCTTTCCACGAAAGGAGTTCTGTAATGATAGCGATAATTGATTACGGCGCAGGCAATATATTCAGCGTGAAGAATGCACTTGACTATCTGGGACTTGAAAGCAGACTGGTATCCGACATTGATTCAGTCAAGTCGGCGGATGCAGTTATCCTCCCCGGTGTGGGCGCATTTCCTGCGGCTATGAAGAAGCTGGAGGCTACGGGCCTTGTGGACACTATCAAGGCAGAAGCCGAAAAGAAGCCGTTTCTCGGCATTTGTCTCGGTATGCAGCTCATTTTCGAGAAGGGCTATGAGTTTGAGGAAACTGACGGTCTGGGACTTATCGGCGGTTCTGTTATCAAGATGGAAGAACCCAATCTGATAATCCCTCACATGGGCTGGAACAAGCTGGAGAAGCTGAATGATTGTCCTCTGCTGGAGAACGTAGGCGATAATGAGTACGTTTACTTCGTTCATTCCTACAAAGCTCAGTGTGACGATAAAAACATAGCCGCATACAGCGAGTACGGCGGACGAGTACCTGCACTGGTGTACAACGGAAAGTACGTCTACGGCGCACAGTTCCATCCCGAAAAGAGCGGTGAGACAGGTCTGAAGATACTGAAAAGCTTTGGTAATTTAATAAAATAAGAAGAACTTCTAAAGCATGATATAGGAAAGGATTAAACTATGAACATTAAAAAAATATCAGGGGCGGTTTTGGCAGTTGGTCTGGCAGGATTTTTGATATGGGACAATGCATACAGGTTCAAAGGTGAGGGGAGACATTTTTTAGAAGGCAGATACTATTCTGATTTTAATATCTTCAATGGAGAAGAAAAAATCGAGTTTCAGCTTGAAACAGGCGAAAAACTTCATCTTGACGCTCATATAGAGAAGGGTAAGGCAAATGTCTCATTTACTCGCAAGGGCGAAAAAAACAGCAATGTGATAAGTAATATCGAAGATGCCGATACTTATTTTACCGCAGATCAAACAGGAAGATATGTCGTAAAAATGGATTTTAAACACGCTAAAGGTACAGTTGAGATAAAGTGTGACGATCAGGTAAAGGATAAGAACATTTACCGCTGACAGAAAGGATCAAACCATGAACACTAAAAAAACAGCAATAATCATATCAGGAGCGATTTTAGCGGCAGGTACAGGCGGATTTCTTTATTGGGACAACGCATACAACTTCACATCAGGCGCTCGTGGAAGAACACTTTCATCTGATTACTATATGTCAGAATTTGAAAGATTCAACGGTACAGACAGCTTTGAACTGGAAATGGAAAAGGGCGAAAAGCTGGACTTTGACTGCCATATAGACAAGGGCTGGTCTGAGATAGAAGTGCTGGATGGCAATGAATCTGTTTTCAAACTCAGCGGCATGGATGATGCGGATACCGATTACACAGTACAGGAAAACGGCGATTATACGCTGAAAGTCAAGGCTAAACACGCAAGGGGCTACATATTTATCCATTTTGACGAAGACAGAAAAGACAAAAACATTTACAATTCAAGTATAGGAAATATTGGTGATATAAATGATTAAACTGCTCGGAAAAAACAACGATCTGCGTACAGAGGACGGAAAGATCACGAAATACGGCTATATCGTCATGGCGATCTCAACTGTGTTCGGTTTGTTGGTTTTTCTGACAGGCAGAGCGGCATATATCAAGTCACATAGATGACGGAGGAAATTATGGAACGCAAAAGTTTGCTTACCTGTTCGTACAACACAAGAGAACTTGGCGGCATGAGAACGGCTGACGGCAGAACTACGAAATGCGGAGTTATCTGGCGAAGCGACGTTCCGTCAGTTCCGACTGCTGAGGACGCTGAAAAGCTCCGTGAATTGAACATCACGACGATAATCGATATGCGGACGGAAGCGGAATGTAAAAGAACTCCCGACGGATTGGCTGACATGGAAGGCTTTGACTATCATCATTTCCCCATAACCGAGGGAAGCGGAGTTCCCGAAAGCCTTGAAGCTGTGCCGCATTCCTACATGAGTATTGCCAAAGCTGAAAATATTCCCGATGTGTGGCGGACTATTGCCGAAGCGGAAAGCGGAGTTCTTTTCCACTGCACCGCAGGCAAGGACAGAACGGGAGTTGTAAGTGCGGTAATTCTCATGGCCTGCGGAGTGGACAGAGAGACTATCGTTGATGATTACGCTGTCAGCCGTGAATATAATCATGTGCGGCTTTCGGCATTTCTTGCGGCACATCCCGAAGTTGACAAAAATATCGTTCTTGCAAACGAAAAGAGCATGAACCGGTTTATCGATCTTTTCACAGAGCGTTTCGGAACTGTGGAAGGCTATTTTGAAGCGATCGGACTTACAGCCGAATACGCTGAAATGATAAGAAATAAATTGATATAAGGAGAATCTGAAATGATAATACTTCCTGCAATAGACATAAAGGACGGCAACTGCGTCCGCTTGTTCAAGGGAGATTTCAACACTGTTGAAAAAGTCGCATCCGACTATCTTGAGACTGCAAAGAGTTTCGAGGCGGCAGGTGCGGAATGGATACATATGGTCGATCTTGACGGTGCAAAAGAGGGCAGACCCGTCAACACAAAGATATACACAGACGTAGCCGAAAAGACCAATTTAAAGGTCGAGCTTGGAGGCGGTATCAGAAGCATACAGACCATTCAGGAATACCTTGATATGGGCATTACACGAGTTATCCTCGGCTCTGTTGCACTGAAGAATCCACAGCTTGTACGTGAGGCTGTTGAAAAGTTCGGCAGTGAGAAGATAGTTGTAGGGATAGACGCAATGAATGAAATGGTTGCTACTGAGGGCTGGCTTGAAAGTTCTGATGTTCACTACATCGACCTTGCCAACAAGATGATAGAATCGGGAGTGAAATACTTCATTTTCACCGATATCTCAAAGGACGGCACACTCTCAGGAGTTAACCGTGAACAGCTCAAAAAGCTGGCTGACGCAACAGAGGGCAGAGCAAACATCGTTGCAAGCGGTGGAGTTCATACGATGGACGATATCGTAGCCTGCAAGGAAATGGGACTTTACGGAACTATCTGCGGAAAATCCATCTACAAGGGCACATTAAATCTCAAAGAAGCTATTGAGTATGCGGTGAAGTGATATGAAAAATGTAAAACCAACTAAAGCATGGGCGTTTTCATTGATAATATGCAGTTTATGTTCGCTTATTATCTTAATAACCACTATAATCGGCATTGAGCTGTCTGATGGTTTAAAATGCATATTGGCTATAGCTGTGCTTATCACATTGCCGATTATGATGTATACATCATACAAGATGTTAAAGGAAGTCGAAAAATGAAACACCTGCGGACGGCAATAAACGTTGTTTCGTTTGCACTTCTCGGCGTGTCACTGATTTGGCTGCTGACGGTGTACGGCAGTTTTCCCGAAGAAATTGGCATTCATTTCGGCGAGGACAACGAGTTCGATGTGTACGCTTCAAAGTGGCTGGCATTTTTCCCGTTTATTGCGGGTTTCGGTCTGACAATAGTATTTACGGTCGGAGACATCGCTGTCAGCAGAGCAAAATGCATAAGTAAAAAACTAAGCGAAGATGATGATATTTTCGTAAGGAAGATCCTGCTTATCGCTTTTGATTCAATGAAGCTGTTCTGGGCGGTATTCTATACTATATGGGCGCATTGCGTGATACATCAGACGAGAATGTTCACATTCGGCATATCCGTAAGGGATTTTCAGAAACTGCCATTATTAATTATATCGTGGGCTTTCATGGCGATCGACAGCAAAGTTAGGCTGAAAAAATCAAAACGTTACATTATCATCGGCGAGATCATTTTGACTGTATTTATGATAATTGCAGCGATAATAGGAATTAAATTAAGGAAGTGAAATAAATGCTTGCAAAAAGAATCATCCCGTGCCTTGACGTAAGAAACGGCAAGGTAGTAAAGGGCGTAAATTTTGAAGGAGTAAAGGACGTAGGAGACCCCGTTGAGTGTGCCGAGGAGTACAACAAACAGGGCGCTGACGAACTGGTTTTCTACGATATAACAGCATCATTCGAGGGCAGAGGAGTATTCCTCGATGTCGTAAGAGATACGGCTAAGAAGGTGTTCGTACCGCTGACAGTGGGCGGCGGAATCAAGACCGTTGACGATATCCGTGAGGCGCTTCGTGCAGGTGCGGACAAGGTATCCGTAAACTCTCAGGCTGTGCAGAATCCTCAGCTTATCAAGGACGGAGCTGATGTTTTCGGAAGTCAGTGCATATGTGTCGGCATCGACGCTAAGAAAATAGCCGACAACAAGTGGACAGTCTATATCAACGGCGGACGTAAAGATATGGGTATCGACCTTATCGACTGGGTACACACTATCGAGAAGCTGGGAGCAGGCGAGATATGCCTTAACTCCATCGACGCTGACGGCACAAAGGAAGGCTTTGACATTGCCATGCTGAAAGCAGTATGCGACAACTGCTCAATTCCCGTAATTGCCAGCGGCGGTGCAGGAAAGATAAACGATTTCTATGAAGTTTTCGAGAAAACAGGTGCAACTGCGGCTCTTGCGGCTTCACTTTTCCACTTCAAGGAACTGACTGTCGGCGAGGTCAAGGATTATTGCCGTGGTAAGGGAGTTATCGTGAGGTAAGTCTATGGAAAAGATATGGGAAGAAATGTACGATGCGGCTAAGGCTGTACTGAATCCGAGGAGAATTTCTGAGTATGTCACAGCAGGCGAAGTTTCTGCGGCAGTTCTCAGTAAATCGGGAAAGATATACACAGGCGTATGCATCGACACTTGTTCAACTCTCGGCATATGCGCTGAGAGAAATGCCATTTTCAACATGATAACGAACGGCGAACAGGAGATAGACAAGGTGCTTTGCATCCCTCCTGTTGAGGGCAGGGGAGCGCCATGCGGTGCTTGCCGTGAGCTTATGGTACAGCTTATGCCCGACAGCTACAAGGATATCGAGATAATGATAGACTACAAGAAAAACATTGTTATGAAGCTGGGCGAACTCACTCCCGAATGGTGGATATGAGTTACATAATCAGCGCAAAGCTGAACGATATTTCCGGGAGTGCGGACTATACGGCAGATATCCCTGCGGTGCGGTGTCTTGCGGAGATGGATGAGCTGAGATTTGACAATGCGGTCACATACTTTGTTGGTGAGAACGGCACAGGAAAATCAACACTGCTTGAAGCGATAGCTGTAAAATACGGCTTCAATGCGGAGGGCGGTTCACTGAATTTCTCATTTTCCACAAGAGCGACCCATTCCGCCCTGCATAATGAACTGAAGCTGATAAAGGGCATCGAGCGGCCGAGAACAGGCTTTTTCCTGCGGTCTGAGAGCTTCTACAATGCGGCTACTTATATTGAGGAAGCCGACGGCGGAAGCGGAAAAGTGCTGGCAGGCTACGGCGGTATATCTCTCCATGAACAGTCACACGGCGAGAGCTTTTTCTCGCTGGTGATGAACCGTTTCCGTGGCAGAGGGCTTTACATCCTCGACGAGCCCGAAGCGGCGCTTTCGCCTTCACGGCAGATGTCGCTCCTGATAAGGATGAATGAACTTGTGAAGCAGGGAAGCCAGTTTATAATCGTGACACATTCGCCGATAGTCCTTGCATATCCCGATTCGCTGATATATCAGTTCAATGAGTACGGGATCGAAGTGACGGATTACAAGGATACCGAGACTTACAGCGTGATGAAAGCATTCATGGACAGTCCTGAGCGTATGCTGAGGAATCTTTTCGAGGAGTGATATAATGGCATTTACAGAATATCTGATATCAATGGCATTTGCGGTATTCACCGCCGCTGCGTTCATTCTGGCAGGGATAGCGCTGGTACGCAATGCGGACATGGAGATAAATGACACATTCGGCTATCGGACACAGCGCTCAACGCAGAACAAGGAAACATGGCATTTTGCCAATGTCCACAGCGGAAAAATATCGATTATCGGCGGAGTTATCGGGCTTGCGTTAATAATACTCACAGCACTGATAATGGAAATGATTGGAGTGAACAAAATGGCATGGCTGGTGGGAGTTATCCTTGAACTGGTCATCGTGTTCACGGTCATTCCGATAAATATTGCATCTACCGAGAATCAGCTTAAAAAACGATTTGGCGATAAGGAGGAAAGCAATGATAAAGGTTGACATGAACGATCTCGACAAATTTTTCGTAAAGGGGGAGCTTATCCCTGCGATATGCTACGAGGTCAACACAAAAACAGTTCTTATGCTTGCATACATGAACAAGGAGAGCCTGAAAAAGACTCTTGAAACAGGCTACACATGGTTCTGGAGCAGGTCAAGACAGGAATACTGGAACAAGGGCGCAACAAGCGGTCATTTGCAGAAAGTAGTCTCCATTTACGGCGACTGCGATAATGATACTCTGCTTGTAAATGTTGAGCAGACAGGAGTTGCCTGTCATACAGGAAGTTACAGTTGTTTCTTCAACGAGCTTTACAATTCGGAAGAATAAAAAATTTGCAGGGAACGCCGCCCTCGGCGTTCTGCAAGAATGAAATAAGTACCAAATGAACACTGATTGCAGTGTTCCCTGAATTTATTTAAAGGAGACCAGCTATGAAAAGTCAATAGAAAAAAGAAAGAATTAACAAATAAT
>JAEDMD010000247.1 GCA_016303195.1 Oscillospiraceae bacterium
AATTTTGCCGGTGACTGCGTTAAAAATCCTTGAAGGGCGACAGCCCACCAGCGGATTTTTGCCTTGTCACCGACAAAATTATGCCTAAAAATCCGCACATTCGCCCTATGTGGACAGGTTCTAAAATTGATTCGTAGGGGCTGCCTTTGGCAGTCCTTAATAAATATGGACATATCAAAAAAGCAGAACGACTGCAAAAGCCGTTCTGCTGATTTTTTATTTAGATGCATTTCTGTATCTTCCCGGTGTCATGCCTACTGCGGACATGAACTGTCTCAGGAAGTACTTGCTGTCCACGTAGCCGCATCTTTCGGCGATCTCAGCCATATTCATGGGCGTTGCGGTGAGGTAATACTTTGCTCTTGAAATACGTGCGGATATGCAGTCCTGATGGATGCTGACACCGAAGCATTTCTTGTAAAGCTCACGGAGATGGCCTGCGCTGTACGGATAGAGCTTGCGGAGTTTTTCAGGCTCGAAACTTTCCTGCGGATTCATATAGATATAGCTTCTTATCCTGAGCATTTCCGCATAATGAGGCTGATTTCTCATTTCCTCCGCCTTGCTGTTCTTCTCATCGAGAAGTTCACAGCATTCGTTGAAAAGCTCATTGTACGGTCTTCCTTCACATTCAACAGCGGCGCAGAGGAATGAATCGGGGCCGTATTTCTCCATATATATCTTATGCTGTAAAAGCACCGAACTCAGCTTATCAGCGGCAGTTTCGGGCATACAGTCCTCACGGATGATGCAGACGAAAGTGTTGTCATTGACACGGCCGCTTATTTCCTGACTTCCGCAGAATTGTCTTACAGCTTCAGCGGCATCGACGATAGCGGCGATCTTTCCGTCGAGGTCTGAGAAAGTATCAGAAGAAAGGCACACACGGAGAATTATCATAACAGCGCTGATATCCTCGTCAATGACGGTCTGATACAGCGAGCGTATGCCGTTTTCGTTGAACATACCCGTAAGCGTATCACGGCTTTCTGAGAGATTCTGGCATTGGGTGAGATATTTGATATCATTCTTCATACGGAGAAACTCCAGACCGTTTGACACGGATTTTATCCAGTTTCGGTAAATGTCATCATAGGTGTCGGGACAGTCATATTTCAGCACAGAATAGCCGAACATCCTGTCATTGCAGAAAAGGGGAGTGAAGTAGTAAACGCAGGGGATATCCCATCTGCTGAGAAAATCGCCTATGCCGAATTTGTTCATCTCGAAAGGAAGTGTATCCGACCACGGAACGATGCTTCGGCAGTTGAGGAATTCCGAGGGAGCGGATTCCGAGTCGTACCAGTTTTTATAAAGGCAGAAAATGATATCATTGACCGAGCGCACCTGCCACTGGAACGAACCGCAGGTACTCATGAATTCATCTAAAGTGCGGGCATTTGTAAGCTGTTGGTCAAGGGGGTTGAACAGGTTGAAATGCTCGAAATCCTTCTTGACTCTTGCAAGGGAGAGTTCTTGTCTTAGCTGTTTGCAGTCAGCACCGCAGGAACAGCTTCCGCCCTTGATTATCTTACCACGGGGGGGAGAAAACTCCGTATCAATGCCGTTCATTTTATTGTAAACGCTTTCAGCCGCCTCTCTGCCCAGTTCCTCACGGTTTCGCTGATATGTAGTGAGAACGGGAGTATGAAGTTCACGGCCTCCCACGAATTCATAGCCTGCTATCATTACATCTTCGGGGACTGAGATACCTAGTTCCGAGAACTTGTCCATAAGACCGTAAGCCATATAGTCATTGGCACATACAATGCCCTGAGGCAGAGGTATAGAGCCGTCAGCGTACTTTTCAGCCATATCCTCGCCCGAATTCATCCAGAAGTTGCCATAGAACACCTTGTTTGCGTCGAAGGGGATACCGTGGGATTCGAGAGCTTTTTTGTATCCCTGAACACGGAGCTGAGAGGCTTTTATGAAGTCATAGCCCGTCAGCAGATGGATATCTTTAAGGCCATGCTCCTCGATGAGATGGTTAGTGACATCCTCCATGTCATTTTCGTCGCTGGTATTGATGTAAATACAGTTAGGATTAACAAGACCGTCCATGATGTTGCCGATAACAACAACAGGAACATTTTTTCTGAAAATGTAGTCGGTGACATATTTTCTCAGTTCGTCATTGACGAAAGACTCAGAAATAAGTATAATTGAATCAAGATCTTCAGACAGAATCAGTTCGTAGATCCTGTTTTCACAGTAGAGTTCCTGCTCTTTTACGTTCGGGTTATAGATATTGGAAATAACAGCCGTATCTATCCCGTAGAGCTGATTCTGAGAAACGATGCCTTCGATTATCTGTCTCTGTTCGATACTATTCGCTTCTGCGGCGACTACTCCGCAGACAGGACGTTTCTTTTTATTCAAATTTTTCACCCCTGAAAGTCATCCTCGTAAGAGCGGACAGCCGAAAAAGCCGTCACACAATAACACATTTATACATTTTTATTATACATCATGTCAGAGATTTTGTCAACTGTTATATCAACGTTTTGTCCACCTAAGATATAAATTTTTGATTCATATGATTAAAGATACCAAAATGCACAATAAAAGGAAATAAACATTATGCAAGTATACAAAGATGGACTTGGGGTTCGTCAATTTTCTTCATTTTTTACACCTATTAATCAGAAATGGCTTTTAAGCCGTAAGCGGTTTTTTAATTCGTTCCCGACATGGGACACTCAAACTATGAACTGATAACTATTCAATAATAAAAAGGGGGGTCAGATATGAATGACCATTCAGAAAATGTCAGGCTTGCTAAGGAGGGGAGTTCCGAGGCATTTGCACGATTGTATGCGGAAGTATACAAGGATATGTACCATATAGCGCTTTACAGCCTGCGGAGTTCACACGATGCCTGCGATGCAGTGAGCG
>JAEDMD010000248.1 GCA_016303195.1 Oscillospiraceae bacterium
GAGAGTATTTGCAAGCTGCTGCTCGATGCCATCCTTGATCGCAGTCTGGTCTTCAGGCGAAAGTTCCTCGCCGATCTTCTCGAATTCCTTTTCGGTGACTACGAAGTCCTTGCAGTAATCAACAGCCTGATCTTGTATCCAGTCGGAAGCATTCATCTGACCGATGGTAGCATTCTTTACGTCTTCGGCTGTGGGATACTCGCCATTCTGAGCGTAGAGTGTATATGCGGCATTGTTGTATGCATAAAGTTCATTATAAATGAAAACACCTGCCGGAACATCATATCCGTCGATGGAAAGAGCTGTTTTTGTGTTGTTGCCGAATGTGATAGCCTTTGGTGAACTGCAGCTTACTGATGCTGCGGCGATAGTCATTGCAGCAGCTGCGGCAGCTAACCTGTAAAATTTATTCATTTGTAGATTCCTCCGATATTACTGCTCCTTTTGCCGAAAAAGCGGCATTGGAGTATTATTTTTATTCAGATACTTTTATATTATACTATATTTTTTTCCATTTGTCCATAGCAAATCGAAAATTTTTATCATTCTGTCACTTTTTCAGCTCGTTTTTTCTTATACAGGCTGTTACCATATGACATTTATTCGGGAATCAGTATAAAAATCGTGGCCTCTCAACTGCCATTTTATAATGTGTGTAGTAAGAAAATCTATTGAAATATGCAAAAAAATATGATATCATAATATTGACTTGAAATATGGCAGTAAAAATCAAAATCTATACAGGAGTGATAAATATGAATATGAACTTCAAATGCAAGCTGCCTATACCTAAGGAGGTAAAGGAGCAGTATCCCGTTACTGCTGAGCTTCAGAAAATCATCGACGAAAGAAATTCCCATATTGCCGACATCATCAAAGGTCAGGATGACAGACTTCTGCTCATCATCGGCCCTTGCTCCGCCGACCATGAGGACAGTGTGCTCGATTATGTGAACCGTCTCAGAGGCGTGCAGGAAAAAGTAAGCGATAAGATCTTCATTGTTCCGAGGATCTACACTAACAAGCCAAGAACCACAGGCAAGGGCTACAAGGGTATGCTCCATCAGCCCGATCCCGACAAAAAACCCGATATGTACAAGGGCATCGTTGCTATCAGAAAAATGCATCTCCGTGCCATTCAGGAAACAGGTTTCACCTGCGCTGACGAAATGCTCTATCCTGAGAATCATCGTTATATCAACGATCTCCTCGGCTATGTAGCTGTCGGCGCTCGTTCTGTTGAGAACCAGCAGCACAGACTTACCGCCAGCGGTCTCAATGTGCCTGTCGGTCTGAAAAACCCTGTCTGCGGAAGTATGCTCGTTATGATGAATTCCATCGAAGCCGCTCAGTCAGGCCATACCTTCCTTTACAGAGGATGGGAGGTAACTACCGAGGGCAATCCGCTTGCTCACGCTATCCTCAGAGGTTACGAGAACAAACACGCTCAGAGTATGTCCAACTACCACTATGAAGACCTCCAGCTTCTCAATGCTCTCTATCAGCAGAAAGGCTTCGCTAATCCCGCTGTTATCATTGATACAAACCACGCCAATTCGGGCAAGCATCCGCTCGAACAGCCACGTATCGTCAACGAAGTCCTCAACAATTGCCGTTACAACAAGGACATCCGCAAGCTGGTCAAGGGCTTCATGATCGAAAGCTACATTGAGGACGGCAACCAGAAGATCGATGAGCATATCTACGGAAAATCCATCACCGATCCCTGCCTCGGCTGGGAAAAGACTGAAAAACTCATTTACGAGATCGCCGATCTTCTTTAATAGTAACTCCCCGAAAGATACACGCTCTTTCGGGGCTTTATTTTTGTATAATATTAATAATAACCAATATAATCCCACGTTTAAGTAACATTTTTTCACTGTAATTTTTCATGTGCTATTGACTTTAAGGGTGAAAAATGATAAAATAATTGTATATGTTTATATGCAGAGGTGTTTTTTATGAAGGTAGAATTGATCGCACATACTCCCGAACCCGAAAAACTGGCTGCCACAGCCGCTAAACTGTGTTATTCCTCCAGTGATATCGGTACTCTCCGTGACGGGCTGACTGAGGATAAGATCGAATCCTTCATTGATATGCTCGTCTCCATCGGACATGAAAGCGTCATGGAACACGTCAGCTTCACTTTCGGCATTGAAGGCATATCACGTGCCTGCTCTCATCAGCTTGTACGTCACAGGATTGCTTCCTATTCACAGAAAAGTCAGCGCTATGTCAACGAAAACGGCTTCGAGTTCATAACTCCTCCTGAGATAGAGGTCTGTCCCGAAGCTAAAGCTGAGTTTGACCGCCTTATGAGCGAGATAACCGCAGGCTATGACAGGATAGCTGATATTCTCACTGAAAAACACAAAGCCGAATTCACCGCTCATGGCATGGATGAGAAAAAAGCCGCTTCCTCCGCAAGAAAACTTGCTAACGAGGATGCACGTTTCGTTCTTCCCAATGCCTGCGAGACTAAAATAGTCGTTACTATGAATGTCCGCTCATTGTTCAATTTCTTCCGCCATCGCTGCTGTAACCGTGCCCAGTGGGAGATACGTGCAGTGGCTAATGAAATGCTCAGGCTTTGTCTGGAGACCGCTCCCCATATTTTCGCCCATGCAGGCCCGTCCTGCGTTGCCGAGGGCAAATGTCCCGAAGGAAAAATGAGCTGCGGCAAAATGAAGGAAGTAAAAGAATATTTCAGCGCAATGAAAAAATGAACGGAGATGGATAATGCTCGAATTCCGTGATATCGACATCAAGGACAAGGACAAAATAAACAAAGCCCTGCGGATCTCAGATCTCAGGGGATGCGAATACAGCTTTGCAAATAATATGGCATGGAAACGGCTCGGTGACTCAAAGATAGCTTTCTATAAGGATTT
>JAEDMD010000025.1 GCA_016303195.1 Oscillospiraceae bacterium
CCTCTCCGCTGTAAAGGACTACGGAAGTTTTTTCTGCGTCCTCAAATTTCATGTCCTCATCTTCGAGAACGAATTCCTCAACGACTTCGGATATTTCCTCCTCAGCCTGTGAGATATATGCCGTTCTGCGCTTTTTCTTCCTGTCAAGGAATGCAGACAGAATGAACAGCACCAGACCTGCGGCGGAAACTGCCGTACCCGAAACAAGACCTTCGGGGATATATCTTATGCGTATCTCATGTCTGCCCTGCGGTACTTTCGCACCAAGCATAGCCTGCATGAGTTTGACAGTCTCAGCCTTTTCACCGTCGATATAGACGCTCCAGCCCTTTTCGTAAGGGATGGACAGGAACATTACTCCGTCCTTCTGCGCTTCGATAGTGCCGTAAATGTCGGTATCGCTGAAACGGTCTATTTTAAGCTGTTCGTCTGCAAGGGCTTCATAAGCCTTTTCAAAGACATCGCATTTCATGGCATAGACCACAAGTTTGTAGTTGCCTGCCTTGATATCGGATTTTATGCCCACATCAACAGTTGAAGTCTTTCCCTCCTGAGCGTTGCCCATAGGGAAAACAAGGGGATAATTCTCGATTATCTTTCCGCTGTCGATGGTAGCTTCACCGCATTTGACGGTCAGCTTGTCGCATACTCCGCCTGTTCCGCTTGCATAGCCGTAAAGATAAGCATTTTCAACACCGTTGTAGGTGTAGAGAGTGTGAGCCGTTCCGTCCTCTTTTTCTGCACGGAAAGTGTAATTTCCGTAGCCGTTGCGTGTGACTTCCATATCGGTGTAGTCAGCAAGCGCAGGACTTTGCGGCATATAGAGCTTTTCACCGATACCTGATGCTCTTGAAACAAGCTCGTTCTGGTACTCGAACGGGTTGGCATCGGGCTTGTCGGGCATTCCGAGTATATCACTGTTCATCATGAAACCAAGCGACAGCGGATAATTATTCTCGTAGATATGCACACCGTCAGCAACATTTCTGTGCTTCAGTACCATTTCCTCAGTGTTGAGCGGCCCGTTCTTGCTGATGAGATATTTCAGACCGAGCATCGAATTTACGATAGGAGCTGACAGACGGTAGTAATATCTGTTGCCTGCCTCAGATGCATAAAGTCCAAGTCTGCTGATAAACGTTGTAACAGAGACATTTGCCGCAGAGGAGAACTGAGAAAGTCCGTAATATCCGTAAAGAGCGCTGTCATTCAGCGTGTAGGTATTAGTCATTTCCAGTCGGTAGAAAAGCTCATCGTCCTGATTGCGGATATCAGTGAGAAGCTGCTGGACTTGTGCATTCTTTGTCGGGTATTCATTATATCCCGTTGTTGTAACAGTTTTTACACCAAGATTGGCATTGCTGTAAGTTTCGCTGATAACTGTTGCACCGACTGCAAGACACATGACTGTTTTGCGGACGGTATCCTTTTTGAACGGGAACAGCTTCACGTCAAGGAATATCATCAGATAAGCCACGGTTATGATAGTTGAACTCTCAACAGCGTCCTTGAAAGCAAATTCCTCATTCTTGTACCAGTTGAGGAAGAATACAGCCGCAGGATAGATAAGCATGAAGAAAAAGTGGTATATCTTCACACCCTTTTTCATGATGATATCAAAAGCTCTGTATGCCGATGCCGCCAGAACGAAGCTGAAAATGAATGCGAATCTGTACGGTATCTGATTGGTGAAATGGAATCCGTGGAATATGTAATTGAGTATGTTCAGGTTACAGCTTACGGCGATGACGGCAAGCATGAGAAGTGATGATATCTTCTCACGTATCTTTATGCCGAAAGAGAAGAAGAACACACCGAAAAGCATGAGCGCTAACATTCCGCAGGCAAAGTTAGGAAGTCCCTCGACCTTTGTCGGCTCGCTGTATGAGAGCATATTTGCAAAAATATCCTGCCATGTCTCATAGAATGTAATGGTCTTTGGCATGGAATTTCTCGCACTGTAAGTAAGCTGAAGCCCGAAATATGCAGGCAGGAGCATGAATGCACTCAGCAGTATGCCGATCACCGATGAACGTATCATCAGCCCCAGTTTACAGAACCAGTCCTTTATTCCTCTGCACTCGATAATGCTTGCGGAAGCAAACATGAACACCGAGAAAATACAGGTGAAATAGGCGATGTAATAATTTGACACCAGCGAAAGCATGAGCGCAAGGGTGAATATCTTCCATTTTCCCTCACGGCATATAGCCACTATTCCCATCATAACAAGCGGAAACAGAGCGATGGTATCGAACCACATGACATTCCAGTAGTAGCCGAGAGTATAACTGCAAAGGGCATACATCACCGAAAATATGCACACTGACATATCACGGCGCTTGTATGTATATCGCAGGAACATACTGAAAAATCCGCCTGCAAAGCCTATCTTGGCGCAAAGCAGGAACATCTGTGCATCCCTGACATGGGCATCGCTGAAAAATACCGACAGCCAGTTCAGCGGACTTGCAGCATAGTAGGAGATAAGGGAAAGAAAATTCGTTCCAAGACCGTTCTGCCATGAATATAGAAATGAACCGCCTGTCAGGAGTTTCTCTCTTTCCACACGGAAAAACGGATAATACTGATGCCACAGATCGACCACAAGCATCTGCCTGTCACCGAACGGATGGACATTATATACGGCAAATGCCGCAATCATAATAGAAAAAGGTATCAGAAAAGAAATTATGAAACAGAGAATACCGCTTTCATAGATATGTTTTGTTCTTTTGGGCATCGGGACGGTATATCTTTCTGTGTCCGTGCCGCTGAAATGTTCATTGTCCATATTTGCCTTTCTTTTGTTGTTTGTTAAGGCAACACCGCACAAAGCCCGCCTGACGGCTTGGCAGCGCATCTACTTGCATATTTTCCGTCATCTTGCACGAAAACTCCTTGCTGGGCGTCAGCCCAGCGGCGTCATTTTCATACAATCTGACGAAAAATCTGACTGCGTATCTGCACCGCCAGCTCTGTGCGGTATTGCCTTAAAAAATCATGGAACTGCGCCGTTTTTTATTTTGTTAAAATGCTGACAGCTATGACCGCACCGTAGAACAGGATGGTCACTGCAAGAGCGATGTAATCACGGGGGGCTGATTTAAGCTGTCTGAGCCTTGTACGTCCCTCACCGCCGTTGTAGCATCGGCATTCCATAGCTGTTGCAAGCTCGTCTGCACGCCTGAAAGCCGATATGAAAAGGGGCACAAGAATGGATATCATGTTCTTTGTCCTTGTCATGAAACTGCCCGAATCTATCTCAGCGCCTCTTGCTTTCTGGGCTGACATTATCTTGTCAGTCTCCTCGATGAGTGTCGGGATGAATCTAAGCGCTATGGACATCATCATTGCAAGCTCATGCACAGGGAATTTCAGCTTTTTCAGCGGTGACAGAAGCCTTTCTATGGCATCAGTCAGCGTGATGGGCGATGTGGTGTAGGTCAGCAGTGAACTGCCGATGATAAGGAGGATTATCCTCGCTATCATGAACACGCTGATATTTATTGCATCCTCCCTTATTTTGAGGAATTTCCACTCCCACACTATATCGCCTGTGCTGACCAGAAACAGATTCAGCAAAGCCGTGATGATCAGAAAGGGGAGCAAAGGCTTGATGCTTTTCCAGAACATTTTCGGCTTTATTTTCGAGAGTATGACCGCAAGTACGGTATATACCGCTCCCACTGCAAGACAGAGGAAGCTCTTTCCTGTGAATATCATGATGATGAACAGCAGGGTAATGACTATCTTGAATCGTGGGTCAAGCCTGTGGATGATGCTGTTTCCGGGGAAATACTGACCAATAGTTATATCTTTCAGCATATCACTGCACCTCTCTTTCTTTCAGACGGCGCAGGATCAGGTCACGGGCATAGCCGACGGTATAGACTTCCTTGCCGAAATCAAGCCCACGGTTTTTCAGTTCTCCGAAAACCTTGGTTATCTGGGGAACGTCAAGCCCTATCCGTGAGATCTCATCAGCCCTTGCAAAAACTCTGACCGTATCGTCATAGCAGAACAGCTTTGAATTGCTCATTACCAGTATCTTATCGGCAAATGTTGCAATATCCTCCATGCTGTGCGAAACGATGAGGATGGTATTCTTCGTGCGCTCGTGGTAAGCCTTTATATGCGAAAGTATCTTGTCTCTGCCTGCGGGGTCAAGTCCTGCTGTCGGCTCATCGAGAATGAGGACTTTCGGCTCCATCGCCATGACTCCTGCAATGGCAACCCGCCTTTTCTGACCGCCCGAAAGCTCAAATGGCGAGCGCTCAAGAAGTTCCTCCGAAAGTCCGATATCATGAGCAGTCTCAAGTACACGGCGCTTTATCTCGGCATCGTCAAGTCCCATATTCTTCGGGCCGAAAGCAATGTCCTTATAGACCGTTTCCTCAAATATCTGATATTCGGGATACTGAAAGACCAGTCCCACCTGAAAGCGGACATTGCGTATCTTTGACTTGTCCTCCCAGATATCCTTTCCGTCAAGAAGGACTTTTCCCGAAGTTGGCTGTAAAAGGCCGTTGAAGTGCTGGATAAGGGTAGATTTGCCTGAGCCTGTGTGACCCATGACACCGACCATCTGTCCTTCTTCTATTTTCAGGCTCACGTGATCTACGGCAGTTTTCTCAAAGGGAGTACCTGCGCTGTATGTATAAGTAAGCTCCTGTGTTTCAAGGATAGCCAATATCTGTTCTCTCCTATCTTTTTGTTTATTGATGAAACTATTGTAGGGAACGCCATCTCGGCGTTCCATTGCACTTTTAATAATGTTTCGTGGAACGCCGAGGGCGGCGTTCCCTACAGAGTCAAGCGAACAGTCGCTCTATCGCATCCGCACATTCTTCCTCCGTGATTATCTCAGGGGAGATGTCCAGACCTGCCTTGCGGAGTTCCCATGCAAGTTCAGTCACCTGCGGTACATCAAGCCCGATGGCTTTCAGCTTGTCCACCTGCGAGAACACCTTTGACGGCACACCGTCCAGCACCACTTCGCCCTTGTCCATGACCACAACTCTTTCGCAGTCAGCGGCTTCATTCATATAATGTGTGATAAGAACGATGGTAATGCCCTTTTCACGGTTCATTCTGTGTATCGCCGCAAGAACTTCCTTTCGTCCCTGCGGATCGAGCATTGCTGTCGGTTCGTCGAGGATTATGCACTTGGGCTGCATTGCGATAATGCCTGCAATGGCAACCCTCTGCTTCTGACCGCCCGAAAGCTGACTTGGCGAATGGTGACGGTATTCGTACATATTCACGGCTTTCAGCGATTCATCCACACGTTTACGCATCTCCTCATAGGGCACTCCCAGATTTTCCAGAGCAAAAGCCACATCCTCCTCAACGATGGATGAAACTATCTGATTATCGGGATTCTGGAATACCATTCCTGCCCTTTGTCTCAGGTCAAAAAGTCTGTTTTCGTCAGAGGTGTCTATGCCGTCAACGATTACCTTTCCGTCGGTGGGAACGAGTATACCGTTGAGATGCTTTGCAAGAGTTGACTTTCCGCATCCGTTATGACCGAGAACAGCGACGAATTCGCCCTGTTTTATGCTTAAATTTATACCTTTCAGCACATCGGGCGGAACTTTTCCGTCAGCGTCGGCATCATAGTGGAAATGCAGGTCTTTTATTTCAATGATATTTTCCATAGAAAATTATTTATCCTTTATCCAGTTAAGTTCCTCATCGGGAGTAATGACAGGCTTTCCGTCCTTGTCGAGAAGCGGTGTCATTCCGCCTGCATAGCCTGATGCATGGAAAAAATAGTTGACACCTGTCAGCGTATCCACCCATATCTCGGATATATTCATTTTACCCTGTGAATATATCTTTACGAATCTTTCATCCTTTGCCATAATAAAAACTCCTTCTGTTAAGTTTTCAGTCAATGACCTTTATTGTCGAAGCTATTTTAAGGGCTTCTTCCTTGTCGTGTCCTCTTACAAGGGCGGTGTACTCCATGTCCGGTGATGTAAAAGCACCTATCCACATTGATTTATACTCCTTGTCAGCCGATTTTGATGGGTCATAGTATATTCCCGGATACTCATGGATGTAAACAGGCTTGCCGTCGGCTTCCATGAAGTATATTTTCGGGTAACTCATACCCATTGTTATAGCTTTGAGTGAAGCGACATACTCAAAGGCTTCCTTGTTGCTGTCAGTCCGCATATCCTCGCTGAATTCAAGGAGCGCCCTATATTCCGATTCTCTTGTGCCGTCATAGTCAAGTCCCAGTTCAGCCATATATTCATAAGTTTTCGCATCGGAGTAGTAGTCATCAGTGGGATAGCCCTTGCTGTCATACATCTCATTTGCCTGCTTCATCATCTCATCATCAGACAGAATATCTTCATACTCCGTTTCATCGTCAACAGACCAGTCATTTCCGTCATAAAACATTATAGTGACGGTTCTGTCCTCGCTTTTGGCTGTGGTGGACTTGTAATCGCCTATCTCAACTGTATCCATTTCAACATCTGGCGGAACTCTGAAAGAAAGATTTCCGTCAGTGACCTCGTGCCAGTCATCGGGGATCTCCGCTGTTTCGGGTAACGGCTCGGCTTTCATGTTTATGCCTGCATGGCTGTCGAAATCAGGCAGATCATTTTCGAGAGCTCTAAGAGCATCACCCCATGAATCGTCCTCTGTTGTGGCTTCGGCAGTTGTTTCCTCAACCGCTTCGGTGATCTCTGATTCCTCGGTCTTTCCGCATGATACCGCAGAAAGAGCAAGAGCCGATATAAGTGCTAACAATAAAAATTTTTTCATATCTTATCCCTTTATTTTTACGGATGATATCCGCTTATTTGATTTTGTACATCATTCTCAGACGCTGTGCTTCATTTGCCGAAAAGCCGAATTTCTCATAAAACGGTATCTTATCAGGCATTGCACAAAGCTCCACAAAAATATCCGTGTCCTTTACGCCGTTTTCGCTTATGAACTTCAGAAGCTCGTCGATAAGCATTCTTCCTATGCCTCTGCCCTGATATTCAGGTCTGACGATAACATCCTTGATGTAGTAATCAAGCCCCATATCGCCGTTCATTCTTGCCATAGCAACTATCTTGTCTCCGTCGAATACCGATACTCTGAACAGCGTATGCTCCATAGCAAGCCGTGTCTGTTCCAGCGAAGGGCCATTTCCCCATACGCTTTCCCAAAGGAGAATGAATTCTTCCGCAGTCAGTTCATTGTACTTAACGATCAGTTCCGTATTTTCCATATCTGTCACTTCTCCCATATAGCAGTTGAGCCGCAGGGAAGTGTCATTCCTGTTGACTTTACGGGAAGTCCTATCTCGTCGAAGCTGACGTTTCCGCCGAATTTATCGGTGAGAACGCTTCCCAGTATGTAGCCCATGACTGACGGTGAAAGTCCCGTAGTATAGCTGTTTATCAGGAAGAAAAGCGGATCATCCGACAATACTCCCGAACACAGCTTTACTAAGTCATAAACGCAGTTTTCCAGCTTCCAGACCTCTCCGCCCGGGCCTCTGCCATAGCTTGGAGGGTCCATGACAACAGCGTCATATTTTCTTCCTCTGCGAATCTCACGGGCGATGAACTTCTCGCAGTCGTCCACTATCCAGCGGATGGGCTTGTCGGAAAGTCCCGATGCGGCGGCATTGTCTCTTGCCCACTGCACCATTCCCTTTGAAGCGTCAACATGGCAGACAGATGCGCCTGCCGCTGCACAGGCAAGAGTTGCTCCGCCTGTGTATGCGAAAAGGTTGAGGACGTTTATCTCTCTGCCTGCATTCTTTATCTTGTCAGCCATAAAATCCCAGTTTACAGCCTGTTCGGGGAAAAGCCCCGTATGCTTGAAGCCTGTGGGACGGATGTTGAAAGTCAGCTCACGGTAGCTTATATTCCATGATTCGGGCAGTTTCCTGCTGAATTCCCATTTGCCGCCGCCCTGATTTGAACGGTGATAGTGTCCGTCGGCATTTCTCCAAAGCGGATCGTTTCTTTCGGTTTTCCAGATTATCTGCGGATCGGGGCGCACAAGGCTTATTCCTCCCCATGTTTCCAGCTTTTCTCCATCGGATGTATCGTGGATGATATAGTCTTTCCAGTTATTAGCGGTTCTCAAATTCAATTCTCCTTGTCAGGCTCATCGGCACTGTTTTTGTGCGTCCTGAATTTTTCTTTTAATATTTCCGACAATTTCAGTGTCATGTCATTTATAGCAGCGAAATCTTCGCCCTCTGCCATTATGCGTATCTTCGGTTCAGTTCCGCTTTCACGGACAACGAGTCTTCCGTCATTTCCGAGAGTATCGCTTATCTCATGGATAAGTTCGGACACTTCCCTGTCATTTTTCCACAATTCCTTGAACTGCGGGTCTATATCTACATTTACCATGACCTGCGGCAGTTTCACCATATCAGCCGCAAGCTCGCTGAGCTTCTTTCCCTCGCTCCGCATTATCTTCATAAGACGAGCCGCCGCAAGCTGACCGTCGCCAATGGTGGCATCGTCGAGGAATATGATATGTCCGCTCGGCTCTCCGCCAAGATTATAGCCGCCCTCAAGCATACGTTCAAGGACGTAGCGGTGGCCTGCACCTGCGGTAACGAGGTTTATTCCGTGTTCCTCAGCATATTTATCCAGTCCCATGTTGGACATCATGGTCACAACTGCGGTATCCTGTTTAAGCGTTCCTTCACGCTTCATATATTCGGCAAAAACAGCGATAAGCCTGTCACCGTCGATGACCTGTCCGTTTTCGTCAACAGCAAGGCATCTGTCAGCATCGCCGTCGAAAGCGAATCCGCAGTCGCAGTCATTCTCGGCGGTGAACTTTATCAGCTTCTCCATATCGTTCGTGCCGCAGTTCTTGTTGATATTCGTGCCGTCGGGATCGGAAGCGATGGTGAATACCTCAGCGCCCATCGATGCGAACAGCAGTCCTGCTGTATCGGAAGCGCATCCGTTTGCACAGTCAACTGCGATCTTCATGCCGTCCAAGTCAGCATCCACAATGGACTGAACGTGGGATATATATTTCTCAGCGGCATTATCCACATTGATTATCCGTCCCACGCTGTCATGGGAGGCGAGTTTTATCTGCTGAGGTTCGTCGAGAACGAGATGTTCGATCTTTTCCTCAATATCGTCACTCAGCTTTCTTCCGTGAGAGTCAAAGACCTTCAATCCGTTGAATTCGGCGCTGTTATGTGAACCCGATATCATAATTCCTGCATCGGCTTCATATTCAGCTATCATGTACGGTACGGCAGGCACAGGCACGACACCGAGAAGCACAGGGTCAGCCCCGACTGAGCATATTCCCGAAAAAACGGCAGCTTCAAGGGGATCGGAGGAAATACGGGTATCTTTTCCCACTATCACTCTCCTGCGCTTTCCTGAGTTATTTCCGAGGACAACTGCCACAGCCCTGCCTGTCTGCATAGCAAGCTCGCAGGTAAGGTCAGTAACGGCTATCCCACGTGGGCCGTCAGTACCAAACAGCTTTGACATAATCGGTCATCGTCCTCCTTAAATAGAAATTTCCTCTGTTTTTTCAATGGTGTATACTGCAATTATCCTGCCGTTTCCGACTGCTTCCTTTACGGAACGATATCTGCGGACAACGGGGCAGTTGTTGTATCTGTTGTAAACATCTATGCTCTGACCGTTCCTGACGCAGAAAACCGTGTGTATCTCCGAAAGGAACGGGCGCTTTGTCCAGAAAGTGACAATAAATGTCTCAGCGCCGTCGGCACTTTTTGAACGGATATTCTCAACGCCGAAATGTCTCAGCGCCTTGCCGATGCTGTAAGCATTGCATCCGAAAAAGCCGAACAGCACACGGAATCGCTCCATATAGAAAGAGATCTCCGCAAGAGTTCTCGGCTTATTCAGATAGACAAGAGCATTGTGGACTGCTATGACTTCACAGCCGTTGAAGCTCATATGGCATATCCCGTAGCGGAATTTCGCCACAAGTCCGAGTCCCTGTCCGTTTATCATTTTTCCGAATTCGGGAGACTGAGAGCGCTCCCTGTTGTGTCGGAGATTATATCTGCGTGAGCCTTTGATAAAAAATTTTTCCATTTATTTTATCACGCATTGAACGAAAGCTGTCCGTCATCTGAGGCGCTCTGCTGTTCAGGCGGAACGAATCCAAGATGTTCATAGGCAAGCCGTGTGGCAACTCGTCCACGGGGCGTTCTTCCAAGAAATCCGAGCTGCATAAGGAAAGGCTCGCAGACATCTTCAAGGGTGACAGATTCTTCATTGATGGCGGAAGCGAGAGTTTCCAGACCCACAGGGCCTCCGTTGTAGCCTTTGATTATCATTTCAAGCATACGTCTGTCAAGGCCGTCAAGTCCCAGTTCGTCTATCTCAAGCCGACTCAGGGCAATGGATGCGATATCCTTCGTTATCTGTCCGTTTCCCATAACATCGGCGAAATCACGCACTCTTTTCAGCAGACGGTTGGCGATACGTGGTGTACCTCTTGCCCTTCCTGCAATTTCTGCCGCACCATCAGTCTCACATGGGATGCCCAGTATCATGGCGCTTCTTCTTACAATGTCGGTAAGCTGGTCTTTTGTGTAGAGTTCAAGTCTCTGCACAACTCCGAAACGATCACGGAGCGGAGCGGAAAGCTGACCTGCACGTGTGGTAGCACCGATGAGCGTGAACGGCTTCAGATCCATACGTATGGAGCGGGCCGCAGGGCCTTTTCCGATGATGATATCTATAACTCTGTCCTCCAGCGCAGGATAGAGTATCTCCTCGACTGCCCTTGAAAGGCGGTGTATCTCGTCGATGAACAGCACATCATTGTCTGAAAGGCTGGTCAGCAGAGATACAAGATCGCCGGGCTTTTCAATGGCAGGGCCTGTGGTTACACGGAGATTTACGCCCAGTTCATGAGCGATTATCCCCGAAAGAGTAGTTTTTCCCAGACCCGGAGGGCCGTAGAGCAGAACATGGTCAAGGGGTTCGCATCGGCGCTTTGCGGCCTCGATATATATGGCAAGGTTCTCCTTAGCCTTGTCCTGACCGATATACTCATGGAGATTCTGCGGTCTGAGGCTGACCTCGATATCGCCGTCCTCCTGTGTATTTTCGGGAGTTATTATCCTTGGAGCGAACTCCATATCCTCTGTCTGTATCAATACTATCCCTCCGTGGGCTGATTTTATAGTTTATGGCTTAGCGAAAGCAGACTTTCCTTTCGCAGAGAATAAGCGTATCTTCCGGCGGTGACGGTCATCTCTCAAAAAATCGCTTCGGCCTTACATAGAACGGGTCAACGACAGAAGCGGCTTTCTTGCCCATTTCATGCTCATAGCTGATGAATGAAAGATGCTCGTCATCCTCTACTATCTTAGAAATATACTTTGAAAGCGGCACGAACAGCTTGCGGGTATTTCCCATCATATCCAGAACCAGCAATATCTGCGGTTTTTCGCTTCCCTTTATCATTTCCATGACGAATGCCCTGTCAACATTAGGCTGTTTCGACAGGAATTTTGTAGCGGCTCTGGTGATATGTTCAACGGAATGTTCGGGCTTGCGGTAGGATATGGTATCCTCCTCGTCGCATGATATTGCCTTTATTTTGAGGTTTCTTGCGATCCTGAGGATGCTCTTTATCTCCTGCGATGAAAATTCCTTGCCGTATGAATTAGGGTTGAGAACCGCCGAGGCATTCTGTATAAGGTCGAAAAGTCTCAGGCAGTTGATCTTGTAGCAGTCAACATATCTTTTCGCAAACTGCTGCAATGCACGATAGCTTGTGAAAAACGGGATAAAGACATCGCCTTCGGGTGTCTGGGTGGTGATAAGTTCAAGCTGAACATCGCCATCGGCACTGTCTCTCTCCTGATTTACGGGGTTTTTGCAGATAACATAGACATCGCTCTTGATAAGTGTCTGCAAAAAAATCGAACGTTTTGACGGATCTGTAATGGCATTTTTCAGAAGTTCGTCAAGGTTCATGTCTGATCTTCCTCTCTATCTCATATTCTTTGCAGTCAGCAGACGCAAAGTTTCTTTTATCAGATCCTGCGTACTCATGGACGGGTCGAGTTTACCGAGGACAGGTGCAGTTTCTCCCTGAGTGTAGCCAAGCACCATAAGCGCTTCGAGAGCCTCTGACACCGAGTCCGACGGAGCGGCGGCTGTTGCAGAAAAAGCCGCTGCATCGCCTGAGACTGAGCCGCTGATGGATTCTGATGATATTTTATCTTTCAGCTCCAGAACGATCCTCTGTGCTGTTTTTGCACCGATACCCTTTGTGCGTGTGAATGACTTGCTGTCTCCCGAAGCGACAAGGAAAGCGAATTTTTCGGGGGTCATATCCGAAAGTATCGAAGTAGCGGCTTTAGGGCCGACACCGGAAACGGATATCAGCAGACGGAAACAGCTAAGTTCCTGCTGAGTAGCGAAACCGAAAAGTTCAACTGCATCCTCACGGACGTAAAGGTGCGTGTAGAGCATTGCCTCACTGCCGATACTGCCGAGGCTTGCAATGGTATTATATGAAGTTTTACAGCCGTAGCCGACACCGCCGCATTCAACAACGGCGAATCCAAGCTCCTTGACTGTGAGAGTTCCTTTTAAACTGTATATCATGATTATCCCCTTTGCCTGGATCAAAGATCTATTGTATTATATTTTACAGATCAAACCTTACGGAATGACCGTGACAGATGGCGATAGCAAGCGCATCGGCGGCATCGTCGGGCTTTGGTATCTGAGCAAGACTGAGAAGCTGTCGGGTCATTTCCATGACCTGACGCTTTTCCGCTTTTCCGTAGCCTGTAACGGACAGCTTAACCTGCAAGGGAGTATATTCCGAAACAGGGATGTTTCTTGTAGCCGCCGAAAGGACGGTTATTCCCCTTGCCTGTGCAACGTCGATGGCGGTCTTCTGGTTTGTGGTGAAATAAAGCCTTTCCACCGCCATGCAGTCGGGCTTGAATTTGTTGAATATGAATTCTATGTCCTCATGGATGGCTTTCAGCCTGTCGGGAAAGGGAGTTCCTGCCTCCGTGAGAACAGCGCCGTATTCAATGGGAGTGAACCGTGATCCGTCATAATCAAGCACTCCGAAGCCGACTATGGCATATCCCGGATCAATGCCCAGTATCCTTATTTTTTTCAAGGTCAGTACCTGCCATTTTTGTTAAAAAATACGTATACCTCTAATTTTCAATATACTTTATTATTATACCACAAACGCATTGCTCATTGCAATATATTTATAGCTTTTTTATTGATTTTTACAAAATTATCTGCTATAATATAAACTGTAAAATTATGTGCTTTACGGAGGTAAATATGGAAGACTTACAGTCATTGCGAAACGGTATAGACAAGGTCGATGAAGATATATTCAGACTCTTTATCAAGCGTATGGAGCTTTGCAAAGGAGTTGCAGACTACAAGAAGCTCCACAATATGCCCGTATTTCAGGGCGGCAGAGAACAGCAGGTAATAGACCACATTCTCTCGCTCACAGAAAAGCCTGAGCTTGAAAACGGCTCTGCGGCGCTTTTCACAACTATCATGGACATAAGCAAGATCCTCCAGAACAGGACTATCCTTGCTGAGAAAGAAGACTATAAATTCACCGAGCCTGATTTCAAGGGCGCAACAAGAATAGGCTGTCAGGGCACAATGGGCGCTAATTCCGAAGCCGCCGCAAAAAGTGTGTTCGGCAACCGTGAATTCACTTTCTATCAGTCATTCGAGGATGTATTCAGCGCTGTTCAGAACGGCGAACTTGACTACGGCGTTCTCCCCGTTCAGAATTCAACAGCAGGTTCTATTGCAAGCACATATGACCTTATGGCAAAGTATCAGGTATACATCGTCAGGGAAGTCATCATCGAGATAAATCACTGTCTCGCCGCTAAAAATGATATGCCCCTTTCCGAGATAAAGAAGGTCTATTCCCATCCGCAGGCACTTGCACAGTGTGAAACATTCCTGCGTAAGAACGGCCTTAAAACATCAGGCTACGGCAATACCGCAACTGCCGCAGAGAATGTAATGAACAGCAATGAACCTATCGCCGCTATCTGTTCCGTTGACTGCGCCGAGCAGAGAGGAATGGCTATACTCGCAAAGGATATCGCTGATGTATCCCTCAACAGAACACAGTTCATCATCATCTCCAAGGATATGCAGGTCGCTCCCGATTCCGATTCCGTATCGGTAATGCTGACCATTCCCCACAAAGAAGGTAGTCTTTACCGTATGCTTACCAAGTTCTATGTCAACAATATGAACCTTATCCGTATCGAAAGCAGACCAATCCGTGACGGCAGCTTCGATGTAATGTTCTTCCTCGACTTCACAGGAAAGATAACCGACCCAAGCGTAAAGGCTGTTATGCGTGATCTTGAGGAA
>JAEDMD010000249.1 GCA_016303195.1 Oscillospiraceae bacterium
TAGTAAAGCAAGCGCAGCGATGCTTTACGGACGTTCCTCAATAACTATGTCTTACCACAAAAAAGTAAATGCTGTTGCCGTGAAAACTAAAATAAAGTGCTTGCTTTTTTCATAGGGCTGTGATATAATTGTATGTAGAATTTTTATCATATGGAGGTTATTGTTATGGCAATGTTCGACAAGCTCCTTGACAATCTCAAGGCAAGCAGAAAAACTATCGTATTCACAGAGGGTACAGATGCTCGTATCCTTTCAGCTGCTGCAAAGTTGCTCAGCGAAGATCTCATGGATGTTATCCTCTGCGGTAACGCTGACGAGGTAAAGGCTGCTGCTAAGGACGGCGGTTTCAACGTTGACAAGGCTACTGTTATCGATCCCCTCGCTTACGCTGAGATGGACGAAATGGTAAAGACTATGTCTGAACTCAGAAAGGGCAAGATGACTGAGGATGAGTGCCGTGCCGCTCTCCAGAAGTCCAACTACTTCGGTACAATGCTCGTTAAGATGGGCAAGGCTGATGCTCTGCTCGGCGGTGCTACATATTCAACTGCTGATACAGTTCGTCCTGCTCTCCAGATCATCAAGACTAAGAAGGGCGCAAACCTCGTAAGCTCCAGCTTCATCCTTTTCCGTGACAAGGACGGCGTTGAGGAGAAGATCGCAATGGGCGACTGCGCTATCAATATCGGCTACACAGACAGACTTGACAAGGAAGGCAATGTTGTTCTTTCTGCTGCTCAGCAGCTTGGTGAGGTTGCTGTTGAAACTGCAAGAACTGCTGCATTCTTCGGCATTGATCCTAAGGTAGCTGTTCTCAGCTTCTCAACATACGGCTCAGGCAAGGGCGCAACAGTTCAGCTCAGCCACGATGCTGTTATCGAAGCAAGAAAGATCGATCCTGAGCTGGTTATCGACGGTGAGTTCCAGTTCGACGCAGCCGTTTCACCTGAGGTTGCTAAGACAAAGTGTCCTGATTCAAAGGTTGCAGGACAGGCTAACACATTCATCTTCCCGCTTATCGAGGCAGGCAACATCGGCTACAAGATCGCTCAGAGACTTGGCGGATACGCTGCATACGGCCCGATACTTCAGGGTCTGAATGCACCTATCAATGACCTTTCAAGAGGATGTAACGCTGAGGAAGTTTACGCTATGGCTATCATCACAGCAGGTATGGCTTGATCGTAGAATAATTATAATAATTAATAATGTCTCTCTGCTTTCGGGCAGAGAGATTTTTTGTTGCTTGAAATAGTATTATTATTTTAATGTTATAGTGCAAATATATTATTATATACAATACAACTTTTTGCGTAATCACATTTATCTGAAACTGTTTTTAGTTAAGTAAATATATATACTTGTTATTGCGAATCAACGCTTTTACGTTAAATTTGAAAAGTTGTATTGTGAACCTAAGATGGATAAAATACTTAATTGTATAGATGCTTAAATTAATTAAGTACAAATATTGCTGTTTTCTGCCAATGATTGCGATGAGATGAAAATTTACTTTACATTTCTGATAATATGCTGTATATTTAAACTAAAATAATACAAAGAGAAATATATGAGACGAAAATTAAGCAATTCTGCACAAAAATTTTGGTTGATTGCAGAATGATTTATTTTAGGCGGTCTCGGTATCGCCTTTATTTTTTGGGATGAATATTAACGATCAGGAGTGAATGGGAACTCTGCTGACTGCAAAAAGTGAGGAGAGGAATACTTAACAGAGGGTAAGTGAGTTTTTACGGGGAAGTTCCGCCCAACGGAGCTTTTTCGGAAATGACATCTTCATACCCTCAGCTTTGCCATACGAAAATGCAGATATTTCTGGATTTTGTGCGGTTTGCGGGTTTTCAGATGCTTCGGTAAGGAGGTTTTTCTTATGGGAATGAGAATTCTCAGAAAGGCCGCAGCATCAACCATTGCGGCCGCACTTTTTACATCAGCTTTGCCGTTGTCTGCGGCAGTCTATGCCGATGATGCCGTACTTCTCGGTGCGGATTTTGAAAGCGGTACAGAGGGCTGGAGCGGCAGAGGTTCGGCTTCTGCGGCAGTTGACAAGAGCAAAGGACATGACAGTTCAGGCTCGCTTTTCGTGTCAAAGCGAACAAATGACTGGAATGGCGCAATAACTGAGCTTGGCTCTGCATTTTCGGCAGGAAACAGCTACGGATTCGAGATTTATGTTATGTATGATTCAGGTGATCCGTCCCTGAATTTCAAGCTGTCACTGGAGTATTCAAGCGGCGGAACGACTTACTATGACGAGATAGCCCTTACAAAGGTAAACAAGGGCGAGTGGACGAAAGTTTCAAATCCGTCATATACTATCCCATCAGGTGCGGAGGGAGCGAAGTTCTACGTGGAAGTTCCCGACAGCCTGACGGATTTCTACATTGATGATGTGAAAATTACAGGTTCAGCATCAGCCTCCCCTGTGGTGACAAAGCCTGCTGAAACCGTTGAAACAAAGTCAAACGGCAAGATAAAAGGTGACCTTGACGGCGACGGAATGATAACTGCCTTCGATCTCATCCTGATGAGAAAGAACATCATCGCAGGTTTCAAGGATACAAAAATGAAAAAATCTGCCGATATCGACAAGAGCGGAACACCCGAAATTGCCGATCTTGTGCAGTTGCAGAGCTTCCTTCTCGGTAAGATAGCAAAATTCGAGGAAGTGGATGATCCTGTCGAGGAAGAAGAAAAAATTTACGAAAAGACCTACGATTTCCCGTCGGCGAATACGCTGAGATCATCCAAGAGTATCCCTGACCCGTTCGTCTTTATGGATGGCTCAAAGGTCGAAGGCAGATTGTCAAGTCAAGTGCAACAAAAAACTTCAGCAGGCGATTTATCCCC
>JAEDMD010000250.1 GCA_016303195.1 Oscillospiraceae bacterium
CTATTATAAGCGTCCTGTGTGCGATCGGAGTGCCCGCAGCATTAACTTGGGTAAGAGATGCAAAGGTCAGAGATGCTAACGAAAAAGCAAGGCTGGTTTATTCAGCGGTCCAGGATTATCTTACTGAGCTTGAGATCAAAAACATAATGCTCAAGAGCAGCGATACTTCCACAACTACCGAAATGATCATGTACTCTGCTTCCGACAGCGGCTCTACACTTCCCACGATCAACAGTACTCTGAAAAATCAGAACAAATCCACATACGGCGGCTTCAATACAGGAGCAGACGTTAACACAAACGTAAGGGATAAGATCGTTGATTTTTCGGATGCTCTAAGCGGCGAGTTTGAAGGTGCATGGGCAGTAAAGTTCAATCTGAACACCTACACGGTCATCACAGCTTATTGGATGCCTCTTCCTAACGGATCGGTAACAGATATGGATACCGGTATCCCTGACGGCTTAACAAGCGTAGACGACCAGGAAAAGTATCTCAGAACTAACGGCTCTATTTACGGCAAATACCCTATGTGATCCACGGAAAAGCGTTCAGTCGTTTGTTTACAGACTGAGCTTTTTATACAAACTATATTAATTATTTAAGGAGGAATTTCAAATGAGAAATTCAAAGATCAAAGGCTTTACCCTTATTGAGCTCATCGTTGTTATCGCTATCATCGGTGTTCTCGCTGCTATCCTCGTTCCCTCTATGATGGGCTTCGTTAAGGATTCCAAGTACTCCACAGCTAACTCTAACGCTAAGCTGGTTCACACCAACCTTTGCACATACGCTACAAAGGCTGAGACAGCTGGTTACCCCATCAAGGATATCACAGCTTCTACAACTGGCTTGTCTATCCCTGCAAGAACTTCTACTCTGACAGCAATCACTGGTCAGCCCGATCAGAATGCTTGCCTCGCTGCTCTCGGTTACTACATGGGTACAGATACAGCTGGTAAGGCTGGCTTCTGCTCCTTCACAGTTACAGACGGTGCTCCTATAAAGGCTTGGTGGGCTAAGACTGCTTCCGATCCTATCGTTGGTAGATACCCTGATCCTACATCTGCTTCCGATTCTCCTGCTGTTAAGTTCGGTACCTGATTTTAGACTTACAGTCAGAATTAAAGCATGATCAATTGCCGCTCGGCTGCTTGAAGCAGTCGGGCGGTTTTTTAGTCGGAGTGGTGATATGAATAAGGACCTACTGAAAAAAGATCTCACCTTAAAGGAGATCGCCGTAAATATCTGCTTTGGCAAACCGCTGAACATTTTTATTTTCCTGACTGCGGTTTCACTTGTTCTGCGGGTGTACTATTCTATCCTGACAGGGATAAGAGTGCCAAGGGGAAACGCAGGAAATGATGCGGATTTCTTCATTCCTGCTGCGGAGCTGCTGCTTTCGTCGCCTGTCCAATATCTGAAAGAGTTTATAAAAATGCCTTTTTACATAGGCTATACCTCGGCAATTGCTGCAATTTATGCAGTTTCGGGGCATAGCAACACCGCTGTCTGCATTGTTCAGATAATTTTTTCCTCCGCTTGCCCGTTCCTGATGTGGAAAAGCTGCGAAAATTTCTTTGGCGACAGGAAAATCAGCATTATCTGTGCCTTGATGACAGCTGTTCTGCCCATAAATTACCGTTGGGATTCCCAAATTACGTCGGACAGCTTCGGAATGTTCTCCTCGGTGCTGTGTATTTTGGCGTTTTCCGTATACTATTCTGCGGAAAAAGGAAACCGCCGACGGGAAATCTCACTGCTGCTTCTGGCACTTCTGGGATTTTTCCTGATGCGCACGACTGCGGGAACGGTCATTGCGGTTATTCTGATCGCAATGATAATGGAGCTTTCTCCGAAAAAACGTGCGCTTATTTTCGGAGGACTGATAGCTGCGCTTATCGGTGCGGTGCTTTTCCTGCTGACGGGGGACGGCGTCCATTCGCTGGAGGGGAATTTTGACTATTTCAGGAAGCTTTATGAAAACGGCGAGGTCGTTCAGGCGCATTATTTCTATGATTTGAAGGGTGACGCTTCTGATATTTTCGGGATAATTTTCTACCGTTTGCTCTACTATTTTTGTCCGCTGGACATCGGCGTCGGCATAATCGGCGGACATCGCCTGTCATATCAGCTGCTGCATTATCTGCCGCTGTTCCCTGTGTTCATCTTCGCTTTTATGGGCAGTATCAGGGGATTTGCAGAGAAAAACCGCATTGCCGCTATCATCTCTTGGGTGATAATTTTTTCCGCGCTGGTGCAGTCGGTTACGGAAATTCAGTTTGACCTTCGCTACCGTGACCCGATCCTGCCGTATTTCTATATGCTGTCTGCATGCGAAATGGTAAGGTTTTTCTCCGGTATAAAAAAGGAAAACAATGCTCCTGCCCTTGAATAATTCATAAAAATGGTGTATCATTAATAAAGAAGCATTCCATTGCTTGGTTTACGGCACGGAATAAAAGGAAAAATTATGCAGATGCAAGGAGTGTCACTATGCCCGATTTGGGGAAAATATCCATAATCGTTCCGCTGTACAATACGGAAAAATACATAAAACGCTGTCTTGACTCGCTGACGGCACAGACCTACAAAAACATTGAGATAATCGTTGTGGACGACGGCAGCACGGACGGTTCGGCGAAGCTTGCATCGGAGGCAGCCGCTGCAGATGACCGTATCAGGCTCATTTTTCACGACAAGAACAGGGGCTTGTACCATGCCCGCATAACAGGCGTTGAAAATGCGACGGGTGACTACATCGGTTTTACCGACAGTGATGATTACGTTTCCTGCGATTATTTTCGGGCTATGCTTTGCCGTTCGGCGGAAACGGGTGCGGATATGGTTTTCGGG
>JAEDMD010000251.1 GCA_016303195.1 Oscillospiraceae bacterium
TGATTTTCAGCGAAGTGACACCATAATTATAATTTATTAATTATTCACTATTTCCTATTCATTAGAATTGGTTATTGATTACAACTGCGGGGGCTGATTTTTGGTATATTTTTCCTAAAATTATTATTGCAACGTATAAGATTTTATGATATAATTTTAATAACACCTGATTAGTTTCAGGTATAACAGAAAACACACGGCAATTCGTCCCATGTGCGGCATTGCCCGAAAAGGAGAGATATCAATTATGGATAATTTTCAGTTTTACAGTCCGACAGAATTTATATTTGGCAAGGAAACAGAATCTCAGGCAGGCGAAATGATAAAGAAATACGGCGGCACTAAGGTGCTTCTCCATTATGGCTCAAAATCTGCCGTAAAATCGGGACTTATCGACCGTGTAAAGGAAGTGCTTACAGAGAGTAATATCCCGTTCGTTGAACTGGGCGGTGTCAAGCCGAATCCACGTGATACGCTTATTTATAAGGGCATCGAGATATGCCGTAAGGAGGGCATCGACTTCATTCTTTCCGTTGGCGGAGGTTCATGTATCGACTCGTCAAAGGCTATCGCTCTCGGTGTGCCGTATGACGGCGATTTCTGGGACTTCTACGGCACCGGAAAGACTGTCGAGAAGGCGCTCCCGATCGGTACTATCCTGACCATTGCCGCCGCAGGCAGTGAGGGTTCAGGTGCATCCGTTGTCACAAAGGAGGACGGCTGGCTCAAGCGTGACGTAGGCTCAGACCTTCTCCGCCCGAAATTCTCAATTCTTAACCCTGAGCTGACCTGCTCGCTCCCTGCATTCCAGACAGCCTGCGGTGCGGCAGATATCATGGCTCACGTATTCGAGAGATACTTCACAAACACCCGTGAAGTTGAGATAACAGACCGTCTCTGCGAGGCTGTACTGATGACGATGATAAAGGAAACTCCCCGTGTTATCGCCGATCCGGGCAATTACGAAGCACGTGCGAACATAATGTGGGCAGGAACTGTCGCTCATAATGACATTGTTGGTGTCGGCAGAAGTCAGGACTGGAACAGCCATGCCATCGAGCATGAACTTTCCGCACTCTATGACTGCGCTCACGGTGCAGGTCTGGCAGTTATCATGCCTGCATGGATGGAATTCGTATACAAGCATGATATAATGCGTTTCGCACAGGCGGCAGTCCGCATCTGGGGATGTGAGATGAACTTCATAAATCCCGAACTTACGGCATTAGAGGGAATCCAGTGTTTCAGAAGTTTCCTCAGCTATATCGGACTTCCGATCAATTTTGAGGAGCTTGGTGCAAAGGAGGAGGACATCCCGAAGCTGGTGGACAAGCTGGGCATCGGCAACGGCAGAACAGGCGGATTTGTTCAGCTTTCGTCAAATGACATCATCGAGATATACCGTATCGCCGCACACGCAAGCCTTTGATCGGAGCTAAGGGGGAAAATATTTATGATAAACTGGACAAACAAGGATGATGTTCAATGGGAAGGCACATTTACAAGCCGTATCTTCCGCAACGAAGAAGATGACGAACTGACAATATTCATCGAAAATCCGTCAGTTGCAGAATTTGCGGAAAAGTGTGCAGATTCGCTGAATACTCTGCCTCAGCAGATGATCGACGAGATATGCAGTAAAATTGCCGAGAGTGCGGAAGAAGTCGGAGAATCGGAACTTTCTGCGCTTGACGAGCCACAGGACATCCTGAAATACTGCTGGTTCACGACGGTTTATGTAAATGCGCCGAAGGACGGCGGTGCAGTTTCGTATATTGTTGAAGGCGAGGGCGACTGGGGCGAATCCGTTGGATTTGTCATTGAAAACGACAAACTCACCTATGTCGGAGCAGATTATTTTAATGCGTAATTAAAAATGATTTGTAGGGACGGCCATTGGCCGTCCTTTTTATTCATTATCCTCCGCCTCGGTCATGCCTCTTTTCAGAATATTTGTCCGAACTCCTGCATAATATTGAACAGCAAAGGAGGACAAGACAATGGATGAAATAACCGAAACTGTTGTTTATGAGGAGGGCAGCGAGGAAAACTCCGAGGCGCTTCTGGAAAAATTCGAGGACAGAAAGAAACTGCGGCTTGACGATGTGGCGGCAACTCAGGCGGTCATATGCGTTCTTGCGGCGGCGGCGCTGTTCGTGACGAATCTGCTGTATCCCGACACCGCACAGGCATTTTTTGACAAGCTCCGCCACTGTATGACCGACAGCACCTACATTCTGCCGAATCCCGTTGATAGTCTCATTTCGTATCTGCAAAGCCGATAAACTTCCGAAAATTCGGGTGGATTTCACATTCTTCATGTTCACGGCACTGTTGTTTCTGCTCCGTGACAAACGGACTGTCGGGGATATACTGCTTGTGTGCGGACTGCATGAATGGGGACATTTAGCGGTGATGGCGGTTTGCGGGGCAAGGATAAGGGCGATACACCTGAGCGGTTTCGGGATACGGATAATCCCCAGAAAAAGCGGAACTGAGCCGCTTCTGCAAAGTATTGCGATACTTCTTGCAGGGCCGATGGTGAATATCCTGCTGTTTGTGCTGATGAGGGAGAAAATGCCCGAAATGGCGATGATAAGCCTCGGAACGGGGATATACAATCTTCTGCCGTTCGTTCAGCTTGACGGCGGCGCAATACTGGAAATGCTCATACTTGGAAGCGTTCACGAATACGGTCTTAGAATGGCTCTGAGACTGCTCAGAATGGCTTTATTTGCCTTTTCAGCAGTGCTGGTGTATAGTTATGGGTTGGAATTCCTGCCGCTCTCTGCGGCGATTTTACAGTGTGTTATCAATGAGTATTAATATTAAAATAATTACGCATTACGAATTG